>CAIYWF010000184.1 GCA_903929845.1 uncultured Chlorobiaceae bacterium
AAAACTGTATTCGTCTCAGGTTCCTCGCCCAATAACTCTTTGGCCTTTACATGCTCTTCCCAGCACCAGACAAGAAAATAGGCAAGCGAAATAATTCGACGCATACCTGATGAGGCATGGACGACTGCCACTTCTTGGTCATACGGCATTTTCAATGTAGGCATATCCCTTACATCGTCCAGGCTAATGCGTGTTAACGATCCCGGTACAATTTTTTCAGTCGATGATGGTGACAAAACATCAAGTACAGAGATCAGAGACTCAAAGGCTCTTCCCTTTTCCTTTTGCCAGCCAGCCCAATCCCGAATTAAACCATTGCAAAGCCACGTGCCATCTTGATTTTGCAGTCCATCCCACACATCTTTCGGACTAAAAACGTAAGCGGCAGGTCGTTCCTTACTTTCGTCAGGGGATTTCGATTTCCAGTAGTTCCGTGCCGGGTCCCAAACAGCAAAGCTGCCATCAGCCATCGCATAAAAGACCAGTCCGGGGTTTGCCGGACGACCTTTCTGGACTGTCCAGCTTTGTCCTCGCGGCTCAAATGTGCTGATAAAGCCCTTTGTTTTCGATACCGCCGAAAACGAAAAATCGATTTCGGCTTCATGCTTTTTATCTGTGGGCAAAGCCACTTTGCCAGAGGTCAGTTTGGGGTTCAATTCGGCTGGCCATTTTCGGGTCATAGCCCACCAGGCAATATCCAGCAAAAAGCTTTTACCCAAGCCGTTATCACCTGTAATTACATTCAGTCTTTTGCCGAACTCAAGTTCCATCTGTGGAGCCGGTCCGACATTGGTCATTTTAAGATGTTTAATCATAATGAGCTATTTTCATGCCCGTTCGAAACTTATTTCTGCCATATTTTTATGGTGGATAACTTGGTAGTCCTTCAAAGATATGATATTACCGCGTCTTTGCCTTACTTAGATATTGGGTTTATCAAGGATTACGGATCAATATTTCACCCTGAAGGTTGGGCTTTCTTCCGGCCTGCTTTTTCTCCGGTCATAGAGCCGAGTAGTTGAAACATTGGCATGACCGAGCCACTCCTGCACCTTTCCGATATCAGCCCCATGTTCCAGTGCATTCGTTGCCGCTGTTGAGCGCAGCGAGTGTACACAAAACCCATTCACGCTGGCGTTGATACCCGTTTCTTTTCCGTATTTACGGATAATACAGGTATAGACTGACTGGGGATCCAGCGGTTTGAGCAACGTACCGGTGATATTGTTTTTTACCGGTCGAAAAAGTGGGCCTTTCTGGTCATCACGGTGACCGGCAGCTTCAAGATACTCATCAATCAACCGCTGAGCCATCGGATGCATCGGCAGAAAGCGGATCTTTTCCCGTTTACCGTGGATGCACAAATGCTGCACGCCACTGCGCTGCTGCAAATCTTTAACCTGCAGCCGACAAAGTTCTTCCCTGCGCAACCCGTGGTAGAGCAGGGTAGCGAGAATTGCCCTGTCCCGTTTTCCTTTAAGGGTATTCGCCGGCGGAGCATCGAGCAGCATTCTTGCCTGGCTGTCACCAAGGGCAGGCGTCGTACCTTCGTTGTTGTTGGCAGCGGGGCGTTTCACACCGAGAACCGGGTTATGCAACACGGCATTCTGTTCACAGAGGTAGTCGAAAAGCGAAGAGATCGAAGCAAGCTTGCGCCGGATGGTGGCAGCAGCAAGGTTACGCTGTTCGAGATCGGTTCGCCAGGCAAGCAGGTGCGCCCTTGTGACTATGCGCATTTCTTCCGGTTCCGTGATGCCGAGAAATCGGGATAATTCTTTCACGTCGTTACGGTACGCCCGTCGGGTCTTTTCGCTCCGAATATTGGCATACCATTCGAGTTCCGGAGGCATGTCCTTCAAAGCATGAAACTCCGGCGCTGAAAGTGCCCGTTTTTCGAGGATCGGAAGAGTGACTGTCATGGGGTCTGAACGTTGGTTCTTTGTACTGATGTTTAATGATGATAAAATACATTATCAGCATTAAAATAGAAATCTAATGGAATACTGCGAACTGATTCTTCCTGTTATACTGATCTATTTCGTGCGATTATTTCTGCGCAGAAATGCTGAGAAATGAATGCAATAAATTACTTTACAAG
>CAIYWF010000185.1 GCA_903929845.1 uncultured Chlorobiaceae bacterium
AAACGTGATGATTGCCTATCAGGGGGAACCAGGAGCATACAGTGAAATCGCCGCGCTCAGGATAGGAGAGCCAGAACCTTTTGAATCCTTTGAAGAGGTTTTTGCCGCCGTTGAAAGCAGTAAGGTCACTTATGCGGTAATCACGATCGAAAATTCGCTCGGAGGAAGTATTCATCAAAACTATGATCTGCTGCTCCAGCATCCAGTCACTATTGTAGCCGAAACCTTTGTCAAGGTTGAACACTGTCTGCTCGGTATCCATGGGTCATCAATAGACACTTCTATAAAAGTGCTCTCGCACCCCCAGGCATTGGCTCAGTGCAGGAATTTTTTTGCGACACATAAAGGACTCAAGGCAGAAGCGGCTTATGACACTGCTGGCAGCGCAAAAATAATCGCTGAAGAACAAGATCCCAAAAAACTTGCCATAGCATCAAAAAGGGCTGGCGAGCTTTACGGACTTGAAATCCTGCGAGAAAACCTTGCCGATGAAGAGTGGAACATTACCCGGTTTTTCTGTATCACTCATGCCGAAAATCCCAAGCCACTGGAGCTTCAAAATATGACGAGAAAACTGGATACCTCGCAGCATAAAACCTCCATTGCTTTTGCGCTCCCCAATGAACAGGGATCGCTTTTCAAAGCCCTGGCCACCTTTGCCATGCGTCATATCGATCTGACAAAAATAGAGTCGAGACCTTTCAGGAAAAAAGCATTCGAATATCTTTTTTATGTGGATTTTATCGGGCACCATAATGACCTGAATATTCTCAACGCTCTCAACCATCTCAGAGAATTCGCCACAATGGTTAATGTACTTGGAAGCTACGGGGTAGTCGCAAAATGAACAAGAGACAACTTGACTTTTTCCCGCTTGTCAACCAGGAGACAAACACAGAGAGTCCACTGGTCAATCCTGAAAAGCCCGCCCTCTTTCTGATTGATGGCATGGCCATGGTCTACCGGGCCTTTTTTGCCCTGCAGCGGGCTGGCATGACCAGTCAGGATGGTATGCCAACCGGCGCAGTCTACGGCTTTGCTACAGCGCTACTTAAAATTTTTGAAACCTACAAACCGAACTACCTCGCAGCGGTATTTGACAGCAAGGAAAAAACATTCAGGCACGATCTTTACCCCTTATACAAAGCCAATCGGCCAGCGCCACCCGAAGAACTCATCATGCAGCTTGAAGCCATCTTCGAACTGCTTGACGCCTTTAATATTCCCCTCATCAAAGCCGCCGGATATGAGGCCGACGATCTTATCGGCACAACCACCAGAATATTTGAACCGTCATGCCAAGTTTACATTGTAACCCCAGACAAAGATCTCGCCCAACTGGTTCACGACGGAGTAAAAATCCTGAAACCCGGTAAAAATCAGAATGAGCTTGAGTTGCTCGGAACAAAAGAGATTACTGAACAATTCGGAGTTCCTCCTGAACTTTTCACCCAGTTCCTGACACTCTGCGGTGATGTGTCCGACAATATTCCAGGAGCAAAAGGAATCGGCCCCAAAACGGCCGCCGCCCTGCTTGGCAAATACCACTCCCTGAAAAATATCTATACCCATCTCGACCATCTCTCCCCGAAAACCAGGCTAAGTCTTGAAGAATTTAAACCCCGGCTCGATCTAATAACACAATTGGTCACCATACGCACCGACCTGCAGATCAACTTTTCTCTGCACGAACTTGCCTGCGGATTGCCAGACCGGCCAAAACTGGTGCCACTGCTGCAGAAGCTCGACCTTAAAACCATTGCATCCAGAGTACCTGCTATTTTTGAGGCACTTTTGCAGAATCCATCAGAAGAAACTTCGCCTCATAAATACTCGACAAGTTCCCCTGAGGAGGAACACTCCACGCTCCTGCAGCCGCAAGCTGGCACAGAGTATACCCTCGTCGATACCGCAGAAAAACTGGAGGTTCTTGTCGAGTCATTGCACAAGGCATCGCGTATCGCCGTTGATACCGAAACAACCAGCCTTGATACATTTGAAGCCGAACTGGCAGGTATCTCAATCTCCGTTGAAGCCGGAAAAGCCAGTTTTATCTCTTTTGCACACGACGCAGTTGACCTGAAGCATGGACTTGATATCCTCAGGCCTCTGCTTGAACAGGCATCACTGCCAAAAACCGGCCAGAACCTCAAATACGACATTCTCGTCCTGAAAAAATATGGCATCGATCTTTCGCCTGTTGGATTCGACACCATGCTTGCCAGCTATGTGCTCAACCCCGAAGAACGACACAATCTTGATGATCTTGCTGCCAATCATTTAGGCTACCGGACCACAACTTATGATGAACTGGTCAGGTCAGGAAAAACAAAACTGCACATTTTTGAGGTTGATCCAAAAAAGCTTTCGGACTATGCCTGCCAGGATGCCGACCTTGCCCTCCAGCTCGAAGAGACGTTCCGCAAAAAACTTGTTGGAGAAAAAGAGCTGCTCTGGCTCTGCGAAAACATAGAATTCCCGCTGGTCAGCGTCTTGGCTGCGATGGAGTACGCAGGCGTCTCTATCGACACCCCGCATCTTGCAAAGACCTCCAAGACTGTCGAACAAGAACTAGAACTTTTGACGGAAAAGATATATGCTGCGGCAGGCTCTTCTTTCAACATCGATTCCCCGAAGCAGCTTTCACACATTCTCTTCAACGTGTTAAAACTGCCAACAAAAAAAAACACAAAAACAGGTTTCTCAACCAATGTTGAGGTTCTTGAAGAGCTCGCGCCGCTTCATCCGGTTGCCAGCACCCTCCTCGAATACAGGACATTGCAGAAACTCAAGAGCACCTATATAGATGCATTGCCTAAAATGGTCCATCCAACAACCGGAAAACTGCATACCTCATTCAACCAGCATATAACAGCAACAGGAAGGCTCTCATCCTCCAACCCAAACCTGCAAAATATTCCCATACGCACCTCTCTCGGCAAAGAGATACGTAAGGCATTCATACCATCATCACCTGACAACTGGCTTCTTTCCGCCGATTACTCCCAGATCGAGCTGAGAATTGCCGCAGAGATCTCCAAAGACCCTCAGCTCATCGAAGCATTTCGCAACCGCGAAGACATCCACACCGCAACAGCAAAAGTGATCTTCGGCATCGATGAGATCACCGGCGACATGCGACGCAAGGCAAAAGAGGTGAATTTCGGTGTCCTTTACGGCATCATGCCTTTCGGTCTCTCAAAGAGACTCAACATTTCCCGATCAGAGGCCGCGACCATTATCGATACTTACAAATCAAAATATCCTGGTCTTTTTATCGCTCTGCAGAACATTATTGAACTCGGACGAAAAAATGGTTATGTCTCCACCCTTCTCGGGCGACGCCGTTACATTGCCGACCTCAACAGCCGGAATACTAACATTCAGAAAGCGGCTGAACGGGCGGCCATGAATACCCCTATTCAGGGTACGGCAGCCGACATCATCAAGTGCGCCATGAACCTTTGCAGCCAGCGAATGAAAAAAAGCTCCATGAAATCCGTCATGCTGTTGCAAGTACACGACGAACTGCTCTTCGAAACCACTGACGATGAAAAAAAGCCTCTTTCAATCATGATCGAACAGGCAATGATCGATGCAGCAATCAGTTGTGGGCTAAAAAATGTACCGGTCGAGGTCGATACTGGTATTGGAAAAAACTGGCTGGAAGCCCACCTGACTTCATACATAAAACCCAGCAAATGCAGCAACGACAGGGGTGTGCCTTTGAAAATGGGCACTACAACGCAGTAATGTGATGCTGTATTTTACTGGACCAAAAATGGTGTGGCGCTGAGTTTTTCACCCATCACCTG
>CAIYWF010000186.1 GCA_903929845.1 uncultured Chlorobiaceae bacterium
AGCTGTTCAGTGGCGAATACCACTCTTCGTTTAAAGGGAAAGGCATTGAGTTCAGCAATGTACGCGAATACCAGTACGGCGACGATGTCCGTTCTATTGACTGGAATACCTCTGCCCGCAAGCACGAGTTGTATGTCAAGATATTTACCGAAGAGCGGGAGCGAAGCCTGCTGCTTGTCGTTGACGCATCGGCCTCCATGCTTTTCGGCAGTCGGGAGCACAGCAAAAAGGGCCTTGCCCTTGAAGTCAGTGCCGTGCTTGCTTTCAGTGCTCTTCAGAACAACGACAAGGTTGGGCTTCTGGTCTTTACCGACCGGGTTGAAACCTATATTCCGCCCCGAAAAGGCCGGCATCATGTGCTCATTATTCTTGAAGAACTTTTTCGGCTGAAGCCTCAAAGCCGAACAACAAATATCAATGCCGCACTCTCCTTTATTCGCTATACCAGAAGGCGGCAAGAGATTATTTTTCTTTTGACTGACCTTGTCGACAGTGATTATGAAAAAGGGATGAAGCAACTTAATACCCGTCACGATTTTATTCTGGTGCACATCAGCGACCCGCTCGACAAAGCTCTTCCTCTCAGTGGACTTCTCGACCTTGAAGATCCGGAAACAGGTCTGCGGTTTACTGTTGATGCTGCAAGCCGCTACGAAATCGAGCGTTATCGTCAAGAGCAGTCACGACAGCACGAAGAGCTGCGGCTACGGCTTCGTCGCATGCGCATTGACTCGGTATTTCTTGATACGGACCGCTCCTTCATTGGCGACCTGAACTCTTTTTTTCGATATCGTGAACGCAAGGTCTGAACGGCATACAGCGAGGTTCCTCTTACAGCTTTTTTTCTTGCTGTTGTTGACGTTTCCGATGAGCCTCCTGACTGCATTTTCAGCAGCAGAGAGCAAAAAGGAGCCGCCATTGATAACGGGGATGGTTACCCCCGACAGCGCTTTTGTTGGTGACCGAGTTCACTGCATAATCAACATTCGACACTCCGACAGAGAGGTCGCAACTCTTGAATGGCGTGACGGGATAGACACCCTTTCGTCTCGATCGTTTGAGCTGATCAGCAGTAAACACCTCTCGACCACTCCGTTTCCCGGGAGCAGCCAGGAGAGGTTCGAGCTTGAACTTGCGGTTTTTGGTGCCGGGCACCAACCTCTTCCACCGGTGACTGTGGTGCTTCGCGATATCAAAGGAAGGGTTACAAATAAAGAAGTGTATACACCGCCAGCGTCAGTGTTTGTCCGTGCCCTCACCGACTCCTCAATGCGCGATCTCACACCTCTCAAGCCTCCGCTGAAGCCGCAGATTCCCTTTCTTTTGATCATGCCGGTTATTCTTGGAGCATTTGGTGTTGCAGTGCTGGTGCTTCTGCTGCTTTTCTTGCTCAAACGCATTGTGCGGAGAAGTGTTGAAAAGGTTGACTCCAGCCAGGTTGCCCAGCGAAAGCTCCGAAAACTCGGTTCAAGTCTTTCGGCTGGAATGCCACCTCACGAATGCTATGAAGAACTCAGCAACATCATGCGCTCTTTTCTCGAAAACCACTACCGCATCAAAGCGCTTGAAGCCGTTACTCAAGAGATCGAACGCGACCTGAAAAAGCTCGGCATCGCCGGTTTTGAAAACATCATGAACCTTCTGAAGCAAGCGGATCTTGTTAAATTCGCCGATAGCCGCCCTGACGTCGAAGAGTCCCGGCAGTCGCTCCACAAAGCATCAGAAGTAATCCGCTCAACCCGCCATTCCCGTCCGCCAGAGGAGTAAGAGTGCCTCAGCCAATGGTTCTCATTATACCAGCGTTCAGTTGCTTTTGCGGTAAGCGCTGAGAAAAAGAGATGCCAGTTTTCCGCCAAAGTGCAGAACTTCGCGATCAGCAAGTATTGAAAGTATCTGACTTGTTACTCGTCCCGGGTTGTTTCTCAGCCACTCGTTCCGGTAGAGAACACTCATGAGTTTGTCCATGGAGACGGCACAGGCAGATGCGACCAGTTTGTCAAGTCTGATCTCCGGGCCGGTAATGGGTGGCACTGAAGAACCGTTCTGGTGCGGAGTCATGGTGAGCACCCTGTTGCCGTTACGTTCGAAAAGGGTAAAATCAATACATCTCGCTGGTGAATGCAGGATACGGACGTGTATCGGCTCTGCAAGTGGCTTGCATGAAGCTGCAGCGGGTTGTTCGACCTCGCTATGCTTCTGTTCGAGAAAGAGATGAAGGGCGTTAAATAAAAGGTCTCTGATCTGCTCATTTGAGTTGTTTTTATTGATGCGCAGAAGAAAACAGAGTTGAAAAAGGTCGATCATAAAGCTGAGGTGCACAGCTTTGGTGCTGTTGCGCTTCATCACTGAGCGATAGCCATTGAACGCGACGTTGCAATAGGCCAGCATCGCGACGAGAGTATCGGTGTCCATAGTTCGGGTTTCAATAACCGGGCAGTAATTATTGTAGAGGTCCCAGTCAAATGAGCGGATTTTACCCTCGTCCTTGTACTCTTTAAAAATTCCGGTGCCGGGATATGGAGTCATGATCATGAAAAGAGCCTGCCGGAGGCCGAGTGATCGTGCAAACTCAGGATAGACAAGGGTGTCCTGTATGTTTTCTGTATAGTGTCCGATGATAAAATACCCTTCTGCGCCGACCTTATTTTTCTGGCAGAGCGTAATAGCTTTGGCTACATCGTTGAGGCTGTTTTTTTTGTTCATGAGCGCAAGCGTCGCTTCGTTCGGGCTTTCAATGCCAAGTCCTACTTTGCTCAACCCTATTTTGCGAAGCTTATCGAGAATTCGTTCAGCTCTTACAAGGTCTTTTGCCCTGCTCTCCGTCATGATCCTGAAATTGGTCAGTCCTCTTTCGATCATCATGTCGC
>CAIYWF010000187.1 GCA_903929845.1 uncultured Chlorobiaceae bacterium
ACTCATTACAACACCGGAACGACATTATGGCAAAAGTGAAAGTCGGCATTAACGGATTTGGCCGCATCGGGCGTCTGGTTTTTCGCCAGGCACTGAACAACCCGAACTACGAAATTGTTGCAATCAACGATTTATGTGACACAAAAACCCTCGCTCACCTTCTCAAGTACGATTCTACCCACAAAAAATTCAAAGGTGATGTCAGTGTTGATGGCAGCAATCTTGTCGTTAACGGCAAAGTTATCACCATTACAGCACAGCGTGACCCGGCAGCTCTGCCTTGGAAAGAACTCGGATGTGATCTGGTTGTTGAGTCAACCGGTATTTTTACCTCACGTGAAGGCGCATCGAAGCATCTTGCTGCAGGTGCAAAAAAAGTAATCATCTCTGCTCCGGCAAAAGATAAAATTGATGCAACCATCGTTCTCGGCGTCAATGGCGACAGCATTACCGGCAAAGAGGAGATCGTCTCAAACGCAAGCTGCACCACCAACTGTCTTGCTCCAATGATGAAGGTGCTGCAGGATAATTTTGGTATAGAAAAAGGGTTCATGACCACCGTTCATGCCTACACCAACGACCAGAACATCCTCGACCTTCCGCACTCTGATCTTCGCCGTGCCCGTTCAGCAGCAATGTCAATTATTCCGACCAGCACCGGCGCGGCAAAAGCTATCGGCGAAGTCATTCCTGAACTTGTCGGCAAGCTTGACGGTTTTGCCATGAGAGTTCCTGTATCAGACGGCTCAGTCACTGACGTTACCGCTATTCTTACCAAACCTGCAACCAAGGCAGAGATCAATGCTGCAATGAAAGCAGCATCAGAAGGCGCTATGAAGGGATTCCTCGAATACTGTGAAGATCCTATCGTTTCACAGGATATCGTCGGTAACCCGCACTCCTGTATTTTTGATTCACTCCTGACCATGAGCTCAGGCAATATGGTAAAGGTTGTCGGCTGGTATGACAACGAGCTTGGCTACTCAACAAGAGTAACCGATCTTCTTGACATCTACTCGAAGTTTGTATAAAAACCACTCTTCAGAGAGGTAATTTTAAAAAAGGCACTCTGACAGGGCGCCTTTTTTTTATACTTTACTTTTCTACCATTCCAGTTCAGTGTTTCAACGCAACTATACTTTTTCCCTATGACACACACTGCTGCTACACCCATGAAAGCCATAATTCTCTTCGATAGCAAGACTTCAGGAGGCTCAACTGACAGACTCATTGATTCAATCGGTCAGAAACTTGCAGAAACAGGAGCCTACGTCGAAAAAGCAAAATGCAAGAGTACCGGCGATTACAGTTTTGTCAAGGATTTTGACGTCGTTATCATGGGTGCCCCGATTTACTATCTTGTCGTATCGTCTGAGCTTCTTGGCGCTCTCATGCAAAGCAACCTGAAAAGCTGCCTTCAAGGTAAAAAAATTGCGCTTTTTCTTACCTGCGGAAGTCCAGAGCTGATGGCTAACCTTCTCTATCTTCCACAGTTGAAACTTAACCTGATCGGCAGCACCATTCTTGCTGAAAAAATTTTTGCTCCAGATCAAATTTCAGATCCTGCCGTCATAGCAAAATATGTTGATGAGCTGAACGAGGCTTATAAAAAAGGCCTGCTATAAACAGGCCTTTTCTTGTGCATTCACTTTTATCAGCGCGCGTTAACTGAAGATATCGCGGGCTTTTTCAAAAAAACTTTTGGCATCCTTGTCATTATGGGCGGATGGTGAAATACCTGAAGATTTCTTCATCTCCTTCAAAAGCTCCTTGTCCTGGTGCGAAAGATCTTTCGGGACAAAGACATTGACTTTGACATACTGGTCGCCACGACCTGACCCTTTCATGTGGCCAATGCCATGACCGGGAATGCGGAGCATGGTTTCCGGCTGTGTCGAGGGAGGTATTGTAAGCTTTACAGCGCCATCGAGGGTCGGGACATCGACTTTCGTACCAAGAACAAGATCCGGGAAACTGACGGCAAGGGTATAGATAACATCGTTCCCCTGACGGGAAAAAAGCTCATGCGGAATCTCTTCAAGGACAACAATCAGATCTCCGGCAGTTCCGCCTCTCGGGCCAGCATTGCCCTGGCCGCGCATGGTCAGGTAGTTCCCGTTCTCGACACCTGAAGGAACTGTCACCTTGACGGTCACCTCTCCGAGCTTGATCCCTTCACCGTAACAGGATGGACAGCGCTCCTTGATAATCCGGCCTTCACCTCCGCATGTCGGACATGCAGCAATGTTGACAAACTGGCCGAACATGGTTTTGGAAACCTGCCGTACCTCGCCGCTGCCTTGGCAGGTCTGACAAACCTCGGTGGCTCCAGATTTTGAGCCACTGCCGTTACACTCTTTGCAGGTAACCTGCTTTTTGATTTTCAGTGTCTTTTCAACGCCTTTGGCAATCTCTTCAAGCGTCAGTTTAAGACGGATTTTCAGGTCAGTTCCGGGAATGCCGCCTTGCGAGCGTCCTTTTCTTGCATTACCTCCACCGAAAGCCTCTTCAAAGCCAAAAGGAGAAGCACCACCTCTGCCCCTTCCGCCAGTGAACATATCGTTGAAGGCGCTGAAAATATCATTGATATCCGCGCCACCGGTGTACTGTCCGCCGCCACCCGATGCAGCCGAAGAGCCGACACCCGCATGACCAAACTGATCGTAACGACGTCGCTTGTCATCATTGCTCAGCACTTCATAAGCTTCATTCACCTCCTTGAAGTGCTCCTCCGCCTCCTTGTTATCTGGATTTTTATCGGGATGAAACTGCAAGGCCAGCTTCCTGTATGCTTTTTTTATCTCGTCCTTGGTTGCCGCTTTGCTGACACCAAGAACTTCATAATACTCTCTCTTCATAATTGCATTTCGATTCAGTGTAAAAAAACTCCCTGCTACCTGGCTACGATAACCTTGGCATGTCTGATGACCTTCTCACCAAGCAGATAGCCGGTCTGGTACTCATCAATGATGATGTCTGGTTCTATTTCGGGATGATCAACCTGTGAAATGGCTTCATGGAAGTTCACATCAAGCTTCATTCCTTTTGACTCAATAGGGTTAACTCCCTTTTCAGCGAGCCACTTCTCAAGATTTTTTTTCACCAGATCCACACCCTCAATAAATGGTCTTGATTCGTTTGATATTTCAGAGCTCACAGGAGCATACTGAAGAAGCCGTTTAACATCATCAACAATCGGAAGCAGTTCCCTGATGATATTCTCAAGAGCCCTTGCTGATGCCATCATGGTCTCGCGTTCTTTCTGTTTTCGGAAATTTTCAAAATCTGCGGCTTTGCGCAACAGTTCGTCACGATACTTGTTTGCCTGCTCTATCTGCTTGTTCAGCTCACTTTCAAGTTCAGCAATTCTTGCCAGAGCGGGATCAATTTCATGAGAAGGCTGTTCCTGGGAGCCATCACCTTCAATCGCCATATTCAGATTGTCTTCCGAATACTCTTTATTGTTTTCAGATTCTTCAGCTACGTTTGTTGTCATAGATACATTACTTTTTTAGTTAACGCTGGACAGCGTTGTAGAAAGGCTGTCAGCCATATAATTGAGAACGCGCACGGCGTGCTCATAATCCATTCTTTTCGGGCCAAGAATTCCAAGTTTACCAACCATATTTCCAACATAATAGGGAGCTGAAACAATGGTCAGATCTTCAGCCTGTCGCTCACAGTTTTCCTTTCCAATAGTGATAGTAATATCCATCCGTGATGGCCCGTTATTTTCAACAAGCTTTGCCATACTGAACTTGTCCTCAATCATGGTGATCAGCTCCCGAACCTTTTCAGGCTCCTTGAATTCAGGCTGATCCACAATGTATTCAGTGCCGGATATGTAAAGTCTTTCAAAAACAGGTGATTCATCAAAAAGAGTTCCCGCAGAGCGTACAATAAGATTTTTCAGTGCACTGTCACAATTGCAGTCTGACAGACGTCTGGTAATAGATCGGCGAATTTCGGCGAGTGTCAGCCCCGAAAGACGCTGGTTGAGTACCTCGACAACCTCATTGACGGTTTGCCGTGAGAGCTCAAAATCGAGTTCCATGACAATGGTCTTGACAAACAGAGACTGAATGGAGAGGATAACCATCATTCGTGTTGAACTCAGCAACACCAGATCAAGTTTTTCAAAAATCGCGTTTGAGAGCGTCGGCGACAAAACAACACTCAGTTGCCGTGAAATCGTTCCGAGCACTTTGACCGCCGACAGGAGAACATCGGAAGAGGTTCCTTTGCGATCAATGCTGATTTGGCCGATATTCGCCTCCATCCTCTTTTTTTCCCTTTCATCAAGACACTGAAAGGTCATAATGAGATCAACGTAGTAGCGATATCCCTTGTCGGTCGGGATTCTTCCCGCCGAGGTATGCGGCTGACTGATATACCCTTCATCTTCAAGCTCGGCCATGACATTGCGTATCGTGGCATCCGAAAAACCAAGCTTGTAATTTCTGGCGATATATCTCGAACCCACCGGAGCTGCGGTAACCACATAAGCCTGGATAATAATACCCAGTACTTGCCGTTCCCTTACATTGAGTTCACGAGAATCCATCAACGTCCATCATAGTAATTGCAATGAAAAGTGGTCAATAAACAGGTGAATTTAAAAAATCTAATCGTTTCTGCACCTTGGCGAATGCTAAATAAAAAACATTATTATAATAGCGCAGCAACGGTGATTTCACAAAAAAAACAGCGAGCACTTTTCAGCCAGGACTTCCTGAAATAATCCTGTCAAAGCCGGAATAATCCTTCGAGACTGTTATCCCGGTAAGCCCATGAAGAGCAATAAGTTCTGAGACCGTAGCCGCTCCATCAGCATGCAGTTCCAGGCAGAGCGTTCCCCCTGGAACGAGAAGTGATGGCGCCAGTGCAGCAATCGCCACGTAACACTCGATCCCCTCTGAGGTGGTCAATGCGGTTTCCGGTTCATATTGCCGTACCTCTCGCTGAAGCTCTTCCCATTCTGTACGGGGAATATAGGGCGGATTGGAGACAATCAAGTCATAACGGCTCTCTGGCAGCCTGGCAGCAAAGAGTTCATCAAACATATCAGCGAGAACGAAGGTTACCTGCGATTCCACACCATGCCTTGCAGCATTCTCGCGAGCAACAGAAAGGGCATCGGGAGAGCAATCAACAGCGGTAACCTTGAAAGCAGGACAAAGCTTTGCCATGGTTACGGCAATACAGCCGCTTCCTGTACCAATATCAAGCACCCTGGCCTCTGCAGGGCCACCTCGATCCGGGATACCAAGAGATGCAAAAGCATATTCAACAAGCAGTTCAGTTTCCGGACGGGGGATAAGAACCCGTTCATCAACCGTAAACCGCAACCCGTAAAAGTACTGCTCTCCAATGATATACTGCACTGGGCGGCCGTCAAGTCGCTGGCGGCAAAGTGTCCTGAAACGGTCAAGTTCTTCCTGATAAACCGGTCTGTCATGATGCAGATAGAGCTGAAGCCGACTCAGGGAGAGAACATGTCCCAGAAGAAGTTCCGAACTTATTCGAGGCTCATCAACATTTTTTGTCGTAAAAAAATCGGTAGTAGTCTTGAGCAGCTCAACAACATGCCACTCTTTCAGCTCGTCCATTCCTCTCTGTTAAACCAAACATTAATCCAGGCACTTTTTGAAGCTCCGATTGAGCAAACAAGAAGCACGAATATACACCCGATGAATCGTTTTAAAAAGATGATGGTTGAGTAACTTTGCAAATAGTACATTGCAACTGTAGGCACTATTCTTTATCGCGCAAAAAAAGTGGCCAATTTAACCGTTACAACTTTACCATGAAAAAAGTTCTGCACACATTTCTTTTTCTTCTTCTTGCTTTCATCAATAGTAACAGTGCTTCAGGCGCCTCAAAATTTATCGGCACCATGGATATGGCTCTTACCATGCCAAATGGTACAGCCACGGTCACCTATCTCTTTGGACAGAACACGCAACGGATGGATATGGTCATGCAGATGGACAAAATACCTGACAAGCTCAAGACAACGGTCATCACGAAGGCGGCCCAACCCGATGTCGCTTACATCATCAACCACCAGGCAAGAAATTACAGCATTGTCAACCTCCGAACCGCTGCTGAAAATGCCTTATTGCTTGATTTCGACAGCAATTACACCCTTGCCAAGGCAGGCCAACAAACCATTAAAGGCTACAACTGCGAACACATCATCCTGACCAGCACCACAGAAAAACTGGAACTCTGGGTAACACGAAGCCTTGGCGATTTCTCAACCTTCAGAATTTTGCAGACACAGAATCCGCGCCTCTCCAACACCAAACTTTCCAAAACCCTCAGCGCTGCCGGTATTGAAGGGTTCCCCGTCAAGATTGTGCAGCATAACGATAATGGCCCATACATCATGGAGCTTACCCGTATCTCAGAGAAAGCAGTTTCACCATCACTCTTCACTGTGCCAGCAGGCTACCAGAAAATTACAGACACCCAGAAACCTCTGGGCAGCAAGCAGAAAGAGCATCTGAAAAGCCTTATGGAAAAGATGAAGAAGTTTGAATAGCCTGTACGCCGAACATTCAGGAAAGCATAGCGATACCAGCTTTTTTTGCATCCATGAACCGACTTTTTTGTATGTTCACGGAAAGGGGATTCTGTTTTTCTGCGTTTTGTCTCCGACGAATGCTCCGTAACCCATTATAAATTAGCGCTCTTCTCCTAACACTATCAAATGTACAAGTAACGTGGCAGACAAGATCACTTCACGAAGCGAGGATTATTCCCAGTGGTACATAGACCTTGTGCGCTCGGCAAAACTGGCCGATTATGCTGATGTTAAAGGTTGTATGGTCATACGTCCGAATGGCTATGCAATATGGGAAAAAATGCAGGCCGCCCTCGACCGCATGTTCAAGGAAACCGGCCATGTTAACGCCTACTTCCCGCTTTTCATTCCCGAAAGCTTTATTGCAAAAGAGGCTGAACACATTGAGGGGTTTGCGCCGGAGTGCGCGGTAGTAACCCATGGCGGAGGTCAGGAGCTTACCGAAAAACTCTATGTCCGCCCGACATCGGAAACCATCATCTGGTCATCATATAAAAAGTGGATCCAGTCCTATCGTGACCTTCCGATATTGATCAACCAGTGGGCAAATGTGGTGCGCTGGGAGATGAGAACCCGTCTTTTCCTGAGAACTACTGAATTTCTCTGGCAAGAGGGTCATACCGCTCATGCCACACCCGAAGAGTCTCAGGAGGAGGTGCTTCGCATGATCAATGTCTACAAGACCTTTGCCGAAGAGTATATGGCAATGCCGGTGATCATGGGCAAAAAGAGTGATAGTGAAAAGTTTGCCGGTGCGGTTGAAACCTACTGCATTGAGGCGATGATGCAGGATACCAAAGCACTCCAGGCAGGCACCTCGCACAACCTCGGACAGAATTTTGCCAAGGCGTTTGATTGTCAGTTCCAGACAAAAGAGAGCACCCTTGATTACGTCTGGGCCACAAGCTGGGGCGTTTCAACAAGGTTGATCGGAGCTCTCATCATGGCCCACTCGGACGATCGCGGTCTTGTACTGCCTCCGAAACTTGCCACTCGTCAGGTGGTTATCATCCCGATTCTCAAGGGCGACAAAGCCGCCGTCATTGAACGCTCCAATGCTCTTGCCGATACGCTGAACAAAAGCGGTATTTCAGCCTTTGTCGACAGCAGCGAACAGAATTCTCCAGGATGGAAGTTTGCCGAATATGAACTGCAGGGCATTCCTATACGTATCGAACTCGGGCCAAGGGATATAGAAAAAAATATCTGCATAGCCGCACGCCGTGATACGCTTGAAAAAACAGAAGTTGCATTGGACGATACCCTGTCCGTGCATATCAGCGAAATTCTGAACACCATTCAGCAGAGCATGTTCGACAAGGCGTTGCAGTTCCGCAATGACAACACTTATGAAGTACAAAGTTACGAGGAGTTCAAGAAGGTTGTTGAAAAGGGATTTGTGATCGCTCACTGGGATGGAACAGCAGAAACCGAAGCAAAAATCAAGGAAGAGACCAAAGCCACAATAAGGGTTATCCCTGAAGAGGCGGACTATATTTTACAGTATCGGATGGATGAGCCAGGCACCTGTATCTATTCAGGAAAACCTGCTTCACGCAAAGTTGTATTTGCCAAAGCGTACTGATTTAATTGCCCCCCTCACAGAAAAATTGAGAATGGGGGGGCTTGATATCATGATTCCGGGTTACAGCATGATCAGCAGATTAAATACTCTGGCTGAACAACATGACCCACTGCTTCGAGCGCCAGAAAAGCGACATGTTGGCAGGTCAGGTCTCTTTGAAAAATTCTTTCAACCCCTCCTCATCCGGCCTCATCGTTTTATCGCCCTTGTGCCAGTTGGCCGGGCAGACCTCACCACACTCCTCTGTAAACTGAAGAGCATCAACCAGTCGGAGTGCCTCATCCACATTACGGCCAAGCGGCAGATTGTTGACCACCTGGTGCTGTACAACACCCTCTTTATCGATAAGGAACAACCCTCTCAGCGCAATTCCAGCCCCCTCAATCAATACATCATAATCGGCAGAAACAGTCTTGTTGAGATCCGATAGCAGGGTATAGGTAACACCCTCAATACCACCTTGGTTTTTTGGAGTATTAAGCCAAGCGTAATGAGAAAACTTTGAATCCACCGAACAGCCAATCAACTCAACATTTCTGCTTCGGAACTCCTCAAGCTTTTCCTGAAACGCATGAAGCTCTGTCGGGCAGACAAACGTGAAATCAAGCGGATAAAAAAACAGAACCACATACTTTCCCCTGAAATCCGAAAGCTTGCATGAATCAACAAACTGCGAGCCGTTAACAACGGCAGCAACATCAAAATCCGGCGCCTTGTGGCCTACAAGTACACTCATGGTATTTTCCTTTTTTAGTGAGGGTTAAACCGTAATTACATAAATAGGATTATTTTTATCCATTATAAGTATTTTCTAAGTTTTTCGCAACAACAAAATTTTGATGTTCAAATGGCTCAGGAAAAACTTCCAGATGCGTTCTCCAATTCGATGCTGATTGCAGGAATCGATGAATCGGTGCAACTTTTCGGTGCAACTTTTCAATCATCAGCCCCTGTCACTCTTCGCGCCCTGAAATTCATTTTAGAAAAAAATATCAATTAATTATACCGATTTCTTACTTTTGAGCATAATGTGATGAGTTTTGGCATGAGTTTTGGCGGAGTTTGTGTTTCATGACAACCAGCAAAATGAAATATGAGGAATTATGTGAAGGAAAAGATGGGCTGGAACAGGTTTTTACCGCTGTTAAAAAAGTTTGCAACAAAATAAATCAAAAGGAGAGTGCATTATGGATGAAATGATGGCAACAATCAAGCTTTTTGCCGGTTCTTTTGTGCCGCGTGGTTTTATGGAGTGTAATGGCCAGACGTTATTAATCATGAATAATCAGGCATTGTTCAGTTTGCTGGGTACCAATTATGGTGGCAATGGAGTACAAAACTTTCAACTTCCTGATTTGAGGCCTTTAGACGAGAAAGGTCAAAAACGTTCATGGAATAGTGATGAGCCGCGCTCTATTATTTGTGTACAAGGCATTTTTCCATCGCGCGATTAATTTTTTGATGTCTCCTTCGATGGTGGTGGAATGATGATTGATTATGATTTCTTTAACGTGTAATTGACTAAAGGGGCTTATTATGGCATTGAATGCGTATCTGAGGCTGGAGGGTCAAAAATCCAGAGTTATCAAAGGCTCTGTAACCCAGAAGGGTCGTGAGGATTCAATCATGGTGATTGCATTTAACCACGAAGTGTTATCTCCCAGAGACGCAGCCAGTGGCTTGCCGACAGGTAGACGACAGCACAAAGTTCTTACCATTACCAAGGAAATTGACAGGGCAACACCGTTGTTGATGAATGTTCTTGTCACTAACGAAAACCTGAGCAAATTTGAATTGCGGTTTTGGCGCCCATCATCTTCGGGTATAGAGAAGCAGTTTTTCACCATTAAACTTTGGAATGCAAATATTTCCGATATCAGAATGGAAATGCTGAACAACATGTACCCTGAAAACGTGCGTCAAAATGAGCGTGAGCAGGTATCATTCACCTATCAGAAGATTGAGTGGACTTATGAAGATGGAGTTCTAACCTGCCAAGATGACTGGGAGGCAAGAGTGTAAACAAGCCGTGCGTGAAGAGGGGGTTATGTTCGATAGTATAGGAATGCCAAAAAATTGCCTGATTTCAGGGGTGTTCTATTTTCCCATCGAAACATCTATACTGGCAATGTCGGCATGGCCATTGAAAATATTCAGGAATTTATCAAACACTTCGAACCCAGAGTGGACAGATACTTGCTGTATGTGCGGGTAATCACAATAAAGTCTTATAGTGATCACTCCTCCTTGAGGAACATGAAATTTATTATTCATCATCCCCTTTGAGCTGGTAGAAGCGACCCCTTTTGGAAGTAATCTGACATAAACCCACTCGGCCCTGCCCAACAGTTTAATCTTTATTTCCTCTCCCTTCTTAAAGTTCCGTGGTGTTTTCAAGTCCATAAAGCTGGAATACCACAGGTTACCAGCAAGAGAAATGTTACCCCCGCTTGACCCAATATTCCCTGTAAGGAGTTCAGCGCAAGCGGGAACGCTGTGAAGTAGAATGAAGGCACTTAAAATTACAATAGTAAAAATATCTTTCATTGTATTTATAAGGTACTTCTTTCCACTAGTATCCGGAAGAAAATGAATAAGCCATAAAACTCATAAACAACACCGTTAAGCATACAAATAAGCTTAAAATCATAAAGAACTACAAATATTTTTGGTGAATCGCGAAATAAATTTATAAAGTCTGACCCCATCCGATAAAACTGAACTCTTTAAATCATATCCGCCTGATTCTCACCGCATCAAAATTTTTTCAGGGAGCCGCTGATATTCTCGGTATCGAACAGGCTCACTGCGGAGAAAAAGGAAGCAATACCGCATCTGTACAACAACGTCTCCTTGCAAAATTCAATGCTTTTTCTATTGTACACTTGTTTTCTGCAAGATGTTCTTTAGTGCACATTTGTTATTTTGTTTCAGATGGAGATGTAAGTTGCCCCTGTGTTCCGTTTTTTTGCTGGATTATGAAACCGTGTGATACCGGAGTGTAGAGCATCATATCATATCTCCGGCTCTCATTTATTTTGTTCATTATGGCTGTAAATAAGGCATTCAGGCAGGTTAAAACATTATTTCTTGGCGGTGCGAGAGATTTTCGGGAGCGCAACATTTTCCATCAACTCGCACTCTCTGCTTTTCTTGCATGGGTGGGACTTGGCTCCGATGGCCTTTCTTCATCCTGTTATGGACCTGCTGAAGCCTTCAAGGCTCTTCAGGGACATCCAACACTTGGGATTTTTGTAGCCATAGGAACAGGAATCACCATTCTGATTATCGCGGCAAGTTATTCTCATATCATCGAGCTCTTTCCTCATGGTGGCGGTGGTTATCTCGTGGCCAGTAAACTCCTTTCGCCAGAAATGGGAGTTATTTCAGGCAGCGCTTTGCTTATCGATTATATCCTGACCATTACCATATCGATAGCCAGCGGTGCGGACGCCATTTTCAGCTTTCTTCCCATCAGTCTTATTGGTTATAAACTCTGGTTTGCATTGTTCGGAGTTGCTGTGCTTCTTATTTTGAACCTTCGGGGAATCAAGGAGGCGGTTATGCCTCTTGTTCCTGTTTTCCTGCTTTTTGTGGCGACACACCTCATTGTTATTGTTTATGCTCTCATCACCCATCTTGCAAACTTTGGCATGGTCTATCATGAGACGGGTCGTGAACTTACCAGTTCATTTAACACCCTCGGCGTATTCGGGGTGCTTTTTCTGGTGTTGAAAGCCTACAGTCTCGGTGCGGGTACCTTTACCGGTATTGAAGCGGTCAGTAACGGTCTCCCCGTTTTGCGTGACCCGAAAGTTCAGACGGCAAAAAAAACCATGAATTACATGGCGATCTCTCTGTCCCTCACTGTTATGGGGCTAATGCTCGCATATATTCTTTTTGATGTCCGGGATACGCCGGGCAAGACCATGAATGCCATCCTGTTTGAGGGTATAACGGCTTCATGGGGTGGATATACCGGTGTTGCGTTTGTCTGGGTCACCCTTTTTTCCGAAGCAGTTCTGCTTTTTATTGCAGCACAGACCGGCTTTCTTGACGGGCCGAGGGTGTTGGCAAATATGGCGCTTGACAAATGGCTGCCCACTCGCTTTGCCATGCTGAGTGACCGGCTGGTTACAGAAAAAGGCATTTTGGTAATGGGTTTCGCCTCCCTCATCATGATGCTCGCATCTCACGGATCCGTTGATTTTTTGATCGTTCTTTATAGTATCAATGTGTTTATCACTTTTACGCTCTCACAGCTCGGCATGGTCAAGCACTGGTGGGAGAAAAGAAATTCGGAAAAGAAATGGCTACGCAAACTGATGATCAATGGCATAGGATTGACACTGACGACCTTTATTTTGATTTCAGTGCTGATTCTCAAGTTCAACGAAGGGGGGTGGGTGACCATTCTGATTACCGGTCTTCTGGTCATGGGGACTTTTTATATCAAGAATCATTATAACAAGACCGAACATATCCTGAAACGGCTTGATGTTATTGTTGAAGCAGCGGTTCTGAGCGGGTCGGATGTTCACGACCGGGAGATTGATCAATCCAGTCAGGCACCTGTGTATGACCCGAAAGGCAAAACCGCAGCTATACTGGTGAACGGCTTTAACGGACTCGGCCTGCATACACTGTTCAGTGTGTTCCGTCTTTTCGGAAACAACTACAAAAATTATGTTTTTGTTGAAATTGGCTCTATTGATGCCGGAAACTTCAAGGGGGCAGATG
>CAIYWF010000188.1 GCA_903929845.1 uncultured Chlorobiaceae bacterium
CTTCGGCAACCACATCCTTGCCAAAACAAGTGCCGACCCCCGGATCATCAGCCTTTTGAGTAAAGCTCTGGCAATCCTGACACTGTTTACCTTTTTCGGCTTGCTTCTGGTAAATAATTTCCATATTGAATGTTGCTTAATGTTTTGCGTTATTATCAATCAAAAACAGTATCCAGCCGACGGCTGAAACCTGACGCCAATCGGACGGATGCACCAAATATAAAGCAGAAACGTAATTGACAAAGTTTTTTTCAAAAAAAATGTAACCATAGCCTTCATCTTAAGGTTGAGCTCATCCAAATTATCAGAGACAAGCTGTTAAGCAGCCAAAAAGAGAGACAGAACTAACACTCATGGAATTCAGTCATATCAACATCAGGGGAGCCAGAGTCCACAACCTCAAAAATATTTCCCTTGATATTCCCCGCAACAAATTTGTTGTCATTACCGGCCTCTCAGGGTCGGGGAAATCCAGCCTTGCCTTTGACACCATTTATGCCGAGGGGCAACGCCGTTTTATGGAAACGCTCTCGCCTTATGCACGACAATATATCGGCAGCATTGAACGCCCTGATGTCGACTTTATTGAGGGGCTCTCACCGGTCATTTCCATCGACCAGAAAAGCACGAACCGCTCGCCCCGTTCAACGGTTGGCACCATTACCGAAATTCATGATTTTATCCGGCTGCTCTACGCCAAGGCTGGCAGACGCTACGACCCCGTCACCGGGGCTATGCTGCAGCAGCAAAGTGAAGAAAACATCTGCGAAGCTATTCTCTCACTGCCGCATGGTACAAAAGTCCAGATACTCTCTCCCCTTGTAACAGGACGCAAAGGCCATTACCGCGAACTTTTCGAACGTCTGGTACTTAAAGGATTTCTCCGGGTCCGTATTGACGGAAAATACCGGGAAATGGAAAAATCCATGCAGATTGAACGCTATAAAAGCCACTCCATTGAACTGGTTGTCGATCGACTGATAATCGCTCCAGATTGCGAAGAACGCCTGAAACAAGCCATCAGCCTCGCCATCGGCATGTCTGAGCATAAATCATCAGTTATCTGCGATCCACTTGAATGTGAACGGAAAGAGCTTACGTTCAGTACTCGCTATGCCTATTCAGACGGCTCCGTCCCGGTTGATACGCTGGCACCGAACCATTTCAGCTTCAACTCTCCTTATGGCGCATGCCCGGAGTGCAACGGCCTTGGAGAAATCATGCAGCTTTCAGGCGAACTGATGCTCCCCGATCTCTCGCTCTCTCTCAACGAAGGCGGCCTCGATCCCTTCGGAAGATCCGGGAAGCGGAATCTCTGGCAGGTCATCAGAGCAATCGCAAGAGAGTTTAACTTCACCCTTGATACTCCTGTCGGAGATATACCACAAGAGGCGATGAAAATTTTGCTGGAAGGTTCCGGCAGCCGCACCTTTAACGTCAGCTATACCTACTCCGGCCGCGACACACTTTACCCGCAACCCTTTCCTGGAGCTCTTCCTTACGTTGAGGAAATACGAAAAAATGCCAGCACTTCGAAAATACGGGAGTGGACAGAAAGCTTCATGATCCATCAGACCTGCCCTGCATGCAAGGGGGCAAGACTGCGCAAAGAGAGCCTGCTGGTGAAGATTGACGAGCAAAATATTGCCGAAGCAGAAGCGCTTCCCCTGCCGGAAGCACTCACCTTTTTTACAGCTCTGCCCGAAAAACTGACCGCAAAAGAGCGTCTTGTTGCCACACCAGTGCTGCATGAAATCGTCAAACGACTTGAGTTTCTTCTCAATGTAGGACTTGGCTACCTTTCCCTTGACAGGAGTTCACAAACACTTTCTGGCGGCGAAGCACAGCGCATCAGACTGGCCTCGCAGCTCGGCTCGCAACTCAGTGGTGTCCTCTATGTCCTTGACGAACCCAGTATAGGACTGCACCAGCGTGACAACCACAAACTTATTACATCGCTAAAGCGCCTCAGAGACCTCGGCAACACGGTACTGGTGGTCGAGCACGACAAAGACACGATGCTTGAAGCCGACGAAATTATCGATCTTGGGCCGGGAGCAGGAGAATATGGCGGAGAAATTGTTGCTCAGGGGGCGGCTGCATCTCTTGACCCCCATTCACTGACCGCAGAATACCTTTCCGGAACCCGTCAGGTTTCTTTCAAGGGAGAGGAAAACAAGAAAACTGACGAACAGCAATTCCTGCTGCTGACAGGGTGCAAGGGCAATAATCTCAAAAACATTGATATCACCATTCCACTTCGCTCGCTCGTCAGTATTACCGGCGTCAGCGGATCAGGCAAATCAACAATTATCAATGAAACTCTTTTCCCGATTCTTGCACGCCACTTCTACCGCTCCAAGCTGCTTACCTATCCTTATAAGAGCATCGAAGGAATAAAGCATATTGACAAGGTTGTCAACGTCGACCAGTCACCAATCGGCCGCACACCCCGCTCCAATCCGGCAACCTATACCGGAGCATTCACCTTTATCCGCGACTTTTTTACCCGCCTGCCTGAAGCGCAGATCCGGGGGTATAAAGCCGGAAGATTCAGCTTCAACGTCAAAGGAGGACGATGCGAGGTCTGCCAGGGATCAGGGACAAGAAAAATTGAGATGAACTTTCTGCCCGACGTCTACGTCCGATGCGAAAACTGCAAAGGAGAACGTTATAACCGCGAAACCCTGCTGGTCAAGTACCGGGGAAAATCCATTGCGGATGTGCTTGAAATGACCATCTCCGAAGCTGCGGAATTCTTTGTCGACTTTCCCCGCATCCTTCGCATTCTCAACACCATGCAAAATGTTGGACTCGGCTACCTCAAGCTCGGCCAGCCATCCCCGATGCTTTCGGGTGGCGAAGCACAGCGCATCAAGCTTTCTGCAGAACTGGCTAAAATACAGACTGGCAACACCCTTTACATTCTTGACGAACCAACCACCGGTCTCCACTTCCAGGATATCCAGCACCTGCTTGAAGTACTCCGAAAACTTGTTGATAAAGGCAACAGCGTTATCATCATCGAACACAACCTTGATATTATAAAAAACAGTGACTGGATTATTGATATTGGACCTGAAGGAGGGTACGAAGGAGGAGAGGTTATTGCGGAAGGAACACCTGAACAGGTCGCACTGATGGAGCATTCTTATACGGGGAAGTTTTTAAAAAAGGAGATGGGGATCGTATAACCCAAGCTTGCGCCCTACCAACATGCCGCCCGTCCTGGGCTGAAGAAAAAATAGTCTCATAGGGACGACATATTGGTAGCCTCACAGGAACTCCTCATAATAATCAAGATCCTTATGGAATGTCTCTTCGAGGGCGCTGAGCGATAGAAAAGCGGCTGCCATGCAGAGACCGCCAACCAGCAGTGCCCCTGATTCCATACCAAACATCCCCCGAAAAAACTGGAACAGCATAGTAATCGGCACGACCATGCCTCGAACCAGATTAGGCACCGTGGTTGCAACAGTGGCGCGCAGGTTGGTGCCGAACTGTTCAGCCGCAACGGTGACAAAAATAGCCCAGTATCCAGCGGCAAAACCAAGAAGAGCGCAGACCACATAAAAGAATTGCGGACTCTGATGCCCCTGCAGAAAATAGAACGCAACCGCTCCAACAGTAAGCAGCATAAAGAGCAGAATAACCTTTTTGCGGCTTTTCAAAAGCTGGCTCAACAGGCCGCTTGAAAGATCGCCAAACACCAGCCCGAGATAGCAGTACATCACCGCATTACCAGCAGAAACCGGCCCGACAATGCCAAGCTCCACACCAAATTCAGGCGAAAAGGTGATCAGCACACCAACCACAAACCAGATCGGCACCCCAATCATGATTGAGTTGATGTAACGGAAAAAACGGTTACGGTCCGTGAACAGCGCAAAAATGTTTCCCCGGCTGACCCCGGTTTTTTCATCCATAGCCTGAAACATTCCCGACTCAGCAACCTTTACCCGCGCAAGAAGCAACAAAAGTCCAAGTCCTCCTCCAATAAAAAAGGCGTTATGCCACTCATAGGTGTTGGCCACAACATTGGCAAGAATCGCTCCAGAAACACCGATAGAGGCAACAAGCATCGTGCCGTAACCGCGTATCTTAGTATGCAGCACCTCTGACACCAGGGTTATCCCCGCCCCAAGTTCGCCGGCAAGACCAACACCTGCAATAAATCGCAATGCCGCATAAGCCGGAAGCGAAGAGACAAAGCCATTGGCAATATTAGCAAGAGAATAGAGCAAAATTGAGGCAAACATGATTTTCAGGCGCCCCTTTTTGTCACCAAGCCAACCCCAGAGAATGCCGCCCGCCAGCATTCCGATCATCTGCATATTCAGCAGATAGACCCCGTAATCGATCAACTCCTTCCCGGAAAGCCCGAACGATTTCAGACTCGGCACCCTGACAATGCTGAACAAAACCAGATCATAGATATCAACAAAATAACCCAGGGCCGCCACAATCACAGGCAAGCTAAAAATATCGCGCACTGATGCATACTCCCGCTTCACAAAAAAACTCCTTGGCCGTTTGACTCGGTGATGAAAAATTCAGTACTTTCTTGCCTCTTAAGTTTTATTCAAGACATCACAGCCGAAGAAAATGCTTTTCAACAGCCGACCCCTCTTGATTGGGTATATCAACATAAAGAGGCTGGGCGGCCCCAATCGGCACAAGTAAATCAGGAAATATGCTGACTTCAACCCCCTGCATAATACTCTCAAAAAAAACAACAAGCCTGGTCTCTCGAGCTTGTTTTACCACAACTCCTTCAAAATCCTTAAACGGACCAGCCAAAACCCTGACCTTTTGACCCGCAGGAAGAGAGGATACCGTCCGGTTAACTGCATCGGGCTCCCTGACCAGTTTTTTGAGCCAGTCAATATCTTTTTCGCTGATAACAGAAGGCTTTCTGCCAATCCCGACAAACTTCACTACACCATCCGTGTCGAGTACCTTGATATTCTCCTTGTGTATATCAAGGTTGACAAATAAATATCCTCTAAACAAAGGTTCAGAGATTTTTTTCTTTCTGTCACTCCATTGCCTCCATGTTTCAAGCAGCGGAAGAAAACTTACAACTTTCTGTTCAAGCAACAGTTGGTGCACTTTTTTTTCATACCGCGAACGAACATAAACAGCATACCATCGTAAACTCTCAATGTCATCCATTCAAGCTTATTATTGATTGCCAGACAAACAGGAAAAGCAGCATCATTACTCCGTGCCCGCCATTATTTAAAAATAAAGGTAACAACTCCTCATTATTTTTCAAATTGCCACCGGCCCCAATAAAAGAGCCATCCAATCATCTCACGAAACGCTTTTTCCGACTGCGCAAGCGCATCAGCACTCGGCAAAAAACGCAATACTGTCAACCCGGAGTTATTTTCCACCTGATAATCCACCCGAAACGGCACAACGTCAAAACCTGCCTGTTCAAATAACAGAACAGCCCGGCGGGCATGGTACGCACTGGTGACAAGAATAATTTTTTTCTTACCCTTGCCAACACCCAGCAACTTCCCCGCAGCAAGTGCTTCATCAGCAGTATTGCCAACCTTTGCAGTTAAACGAATCACTCTCTGCGAAATCCCGAGCAGCACAGCCCTCCTTTCCAGCAACTCACCCTCAGGTACCGTACCCTGTTGCCATGGTAACTGGCCTCTGGTAAACACAATCACAGGTGCTTTTCCTGCCTTGATAAGATCGATACCAGCATCAAAACGATCAACAGCGTCATTCCATTCACCAAGCGGAGCGCCATCAACCTGACGAATCATTCCGCTCAATACCACAATGGCATCAGCATTTTCTACCGCACTCACTGGAATGCGTACGCTACCACCCTCAACAAACCGCATCAAACCATCAGAGACCACAGGCATACTGAAGGCCCATAGCAGAAAAGCCGCATACCACAACAACAACTTTTTGCGCAAAACCAGACCAGCAAGCATACACAACAGACTAAACCCCAGCGGAAGAACCAGAATCGGAAGAATTTTATTGACAAGAAGCATAATTTCATCCATGGATAACGTTTTGTTGATCAAGATCATGGTCGCCGCAAAAACGGTCAATGAGGCGAAGAAATTGAGCGCCGTAGCGTTCGAGCTTTACTTCTCCGACTCCTGAAACAGTCAACATGGTTTCGGCGGTACGAGGATAGAGTGCTGCCATGTCATGAAGCGTGCGGTCTGAGAAGACAATGTAGGGAGGAATCCCCTGCTCATCGGCGATCTGCTTGCGGAGTGTTCTGAGGAGCTCGAAAAGCTCCTGATTGTATGGCGCTTCTGAAGAAACGGGCTTTACCAATGACGCTTTTGTTTTTTTCTTTTCCAGCACCTGGACAATTTCAATACGATCCTCGCCCTTCAGGAGCTGAATCGCCTTTGGGAGGAGAAACAGAGTTGGATAGAGCCCTTCTGATTTCTCGATGACTTTTTGTGCAAGAAGTTCATCAATAAGCTGTCGCCAATATTTTTTTTCGTGCTCTTTCCCCACTCCGTATGTTTTGAGGCGATCGTGCCCAAAGTCACGTATCTTTTTGTTGGCGCTTCCGGTGACAATATCCACAATATGCATTGCGCCAAACCGTTCTTCTGTGCGCACTATTGCGGAGAGCAGCATTTGCGCTTCACGAGTGCAGTCAACTACTTCGCGTGTACCAAGACAGATGTCACAGGAGTTGCAGTTATCGTGCGGATAGCTCTCTCCGAAATAGTCGAGCAGCGTTCTGCGTCGGCAGACTGAGTTGCTGGCGAAGCCGATCACCTTCGTCAGGGCTCCGAGCGCTCTGGCTCGTTCAGTTTCGTCCAGCATCGAATCGATAAAGAAGCGCACTTTGGGAATATCTCCCTGCGCAAACAGAAGAGTGCAGTGCGCGGGT
Organism: uncultured Chlorobiaceae bacterium; assembly: GCA_903929845.1. Classification (GTDB taxonomy): domain Bacteria; phylum Bacteroidota; class Chlorobiia; order Chlorobiales; family Chlorobiaceae; genus Chlorobium. The sequence goes on from CAIYWF010000188.1 coordinate 6,896, forward strand.
TCGCCGTCACGTCCTGCCCTGCCGGTTTCCTGGTAGTAGTTCTCGATGCTTTTCGGCAGATCGGCATGAATAACAAACCTGATATTTGATTTGTCGATGCCCATGCCAAAAGCTATGGTGGCGACGATGACATCTACTTCATCGCGTATGAAAGCTTCCTGGTTGTGTTTTCGATCAGTATCGCTGAGACCTGCGTGATAAGGGAGGGCGCGAAACCCTTTAGTCTGCAGCATGGCCGCAGTATCGTTCACGCTTTTGCGGCTGGTACGGTAGATGATGCCCGCTTTGCCAGAATTGTTTTTAAGCTGGGCGACAAGCTGGGCTTCCGGATTGTCCTTGAAACGGACGTCATAGAAAAGATTCGGACGATCGAATGATGCCCTGACAACAAGAGGAGCACGCAGCGCAAGTTTTTCAAGAATATCCTGCTGTACCCTGTGCGTTGCCGTTGCTGTAAAGGCTGCAACCGGAAGGTCTGGAAAGAGCGTGACGAGTGCGGAGAGTGAGAGGTAATCCGGGCGAAAGTCGTGCCCCCATTCTGAGATGCAGTGCGCTTCATCAATCACCGCCATACTGATCTTCACTCTGCCGATCACCTCCCGGAAGTGGTCAAGAGTAAAGCGCTCGGGGGCAACATAAAGCAAGTCGAGTGAATTGGTGAGCAAATCGCGCATCACTTCATCGCGCTCGTCAGGCAAAAGTGAGCTGTTGAGAAAGGCTGCACGTATGCCGTTCGCAAGTGCTCCATCGACCTGGTCTTTCATGAGGGCAATGAGCGGACTGATCACCATACAGGTGCCAGGCAGCATGACTGCCGGGAGTTGATAGCAAAGTGATTTGCCGCCTCCGGTTGGCATAACGGCGAAAACATCTTTTTTGGAGAGAATAGCCCGGACAATCCGTTCCTGGTTTGGCCGGAATTCACGGAAGCCGAAAACCTTGCGGAGAGTGTCGAAAAGAGCAGTCTCTGACATTACATTAAAAATCTTGTCCGCTGATTTCACGAATTTTCTGTATCATCAATTGTAATCCAGACAGCTTTATTAATTAAACGAAAAGTACACCATGGAAAAATGGGTCTGTGTACCATGCGGCTATGTCTATGATCCTGAGGTTGGCGATCCTGACGGTGGCATCGCACCGGGAACTCCTTTCGAAAACATCCCTGATGATTGGGTCTGCCCGGTCTGCGGAGTGGACAAGTCATCGTTTGAACAAGAGTAATCGACGCAGCAAATAAAGTGCGGTGCGCGCCCTGTGCCATCAGGGCGCACCGGTACTTCCATTCCCTGGTGTCGTTTCAGAAGGAGTCCCTTGACTCTTTTTTTCTGGAACAGCGCCATCACGTTGAGTGACACTTTTGGCGGTGGTGTCTGCGGTAATTGCCTGATCAAGCAGAAACTGCGGCACCCCGATCACCACCGAATCAACTGCAGTGGTATCAGGTGTTACGGTTATCACCTCTTTATAGTCCGGAACAACGATGCCGCGCCTCCGCATAATGGCATAAATCAGACTTGAGCGATTGCGAACATAGCGTGAAGAGCCTGTGGGAGAGAACACAATTGGATTGGGAAGTACGGCTGCAAGTCTTGATGCCTCTCTTGCCGAAAGTTTTGCAGGACTGACACCGTAGTAGTGGCGGGCAGCCTCTCCTATACCGAAAATACCGTCACCCCATTCGGCAATATTCACATAGAGCTCAAGAATCCTGCGCTTCGAAAGTGTTTTTTCAAGTCTCC
>CAIYWF010000189.1 GCA_903929845.1 uncultured Chlorobiaceae bacterium
GTGAGAATCGTTACTGTTGGATATACTATGCCTGCAACGTAGCTCTTTAGCCAACAGCGCAACAAAGAGCGACCAAAAAAACCAGTCCCACCAGTAAAAAGAATATGTTGCGACGATTTCATTTACTGCGATTGCTCAATCGTAAAGAAGGACAAGTGGATTTGGGTAACGATTGCGTAAGCTGACAGCGATCTCATTTTGAAACCTAAACGATGAAATCAAGATGTGAGCATTGGGCATGGAAGCGATTACAGATGGCGACTGAATTACCCATTTACCTATGTTTTTTCTTACCAGATTAGGATTGTTATCGACAACCGCAACAACGCTCGTGCCTATCAATTTTTCAATATGTGGCAATAAACGCGCTGTGTGCGAACCCGCTCCGTAAATCACCAGTGGTGCGGTTGGAATACGCGAAAGGGCACCATCCAATCGAAATTTTGAGTCGGCAATATACTTTTCGATAGCATCACTTTTTTCAGGCAATGGCTCGAAATAATTCGGAACTTTTCCAGTTACTTCAAACAGACCAAAAAGACTGTCCGATGCCCCCACAGGCAAGTCAACGATTTCCATTTCCAGCAGATTTGCGCCAAGTGATCCAAAAATATTTTTCAAAGAAGTGGCGGAAAAATACTGAAGATGCTCCAGCGAAAACTCACCAAAAGGTTCACTTTCTAATCCAGAAAAGCGCTCAAAAGCAGGAACCTCAACCAGTATTCGGCAACCAACCTTTAGCTTTTTAAGCAATTCGGACATATCACCACGAAGGCCAGGCAAATGTTCCAAAACTGCCATAATGCATACCAAATCAGCTTTGGCTAGAGGCAACATTTGATGAGCCTTGGTCATGGTTCCACAAAAAATGTTATCCAAACCAAATAAATCATGGGCGCGCGCAGCCGAATTTGGAGCTGGGTCAATACCATAGAGATTATTATAGCCTGCCGTCTTTAAGCGGGAAAGCAAGGCTCCATAGCCACAGCCAAGATCAACCACCATGGCATCGTAAGGAACTTTCTCTTCCACGCAAATTTTAACAGCAGCATCAGCTCTTAAACAATCGAGCTCCGAAATCTCACTGGCAACGTCATATTTTGAAACAGATTGATAATATTCACGAATAGTCTCGTCATCAGCTAATGAATTGGCAAAAACAAAACCACACTTTCGACAACGTCCGACAGTATAGCTCATATCGTAACCTGAAACCGGTGCCATTGTGTTTTCATAGACCGGTTGGGAGTCAAAAATGCTACAAACTGGGCAGCAACGACTTATCTTACCCGTTGAGCAGCCAAAATGGTTGTTAGTGTTTTCAAATGGCATATAACACAAAGTCGAAACTACTGATGAAACTTTGAAAATCCTGCGCAAATGAGTTGTTCATGTTACTTCGCTTATTGAGATACAGGCGTTGCTTTGATTGTTTGAGCTGATGCTCTTATTTCCTGTAATACCTTCGGGTCAAAGAATGGGTACATATCATCCAGTTCCGGAGTTACAAATTTGCCATTTTCATCAACCCGAGATTTAATCCGCGGCACAAACTCCTGAAATTGATCTACCATGATATCCAGTAACAATGGTCCATCGCCCTCAAGCAAGCGATCAAGTTCTGCAAGATCGCTTTCATCATAAATCGTTACAGCCCGAATACCATAGGCTTTTGCAACTGCCGTAAAATCAGGAAACTCGACGCCTGAGGCAGGTGTAGCGCCAATCACCCTGCCGAAAAAATTTTCATGTGTCTGCCTTATCGAAAGGTAGCCCCCATTGTTGATGACAATAATGATGACATTTAATCCCAGAGTCTTAAGAGTCTGCAATTCCTGAATATTCATTTGCAGGCTCCCATCGCCTGCAAAGCAGATTACACGCCGTTTGATTGTATGAGCAGTTGCTAATGCGGCCCCGATTGCGGCGGGAAGATCATAACCCATTGACGCAGAACCGGAGTTGCTGAACATGCGCTGGTTCGCTGTAAGTCTCCCGATTTGAAATGGTAAAATGCAGGCCGAAGCATTGCCACAGGCTACAATGTCATCATCACGCATCTGGCGAAAAATACGCTCGACCACAAGGTAGGGATTCAACGGACCATTCAGCGCTTGTTTGTGCTCACGAACAACTGAATATTTATCACGGATATCACGGCACCAGCCAGCCCATCGCGAATAATCAGGAAGCAGCTCATTTTCCAGATGGAGTTCAATAGCATCAAGAAATTGAATGATATCGGCGACAATAGTTTGATCCGCTTTTACCGTTGGCTTGGCTAACTCAGCCCGATCAACATCCACCTGAACTATCCAAGCATTTCTTGCAAACGAGTCCCAGTTATAACTCGTTTGACGGATATTCAAGCGTGATCCTAACACCAGAACGAAATCGGCGTTTTGCAGGCAAAAATTGCCAGCCCGTGTGCCGATGGTTCCAGGGCGGCCTGCAAACAACAGATGATCCGATGCAATAAGATCGTGTGTCCATGCGGTCGCAAGCGGTATCCCGCTAATCTCCACAAATTGAAGCAAGCGTTCGGTCGCTCCCGATATCCTGACCCCCGTTCCTCCAAGAATAACCGGACGGTTGGCCGCTTTTAGTCGTGTGATAATATCACCACATTGGACCGAAAGGCATTCCAGAAAAGCTGGCGCGGTGGGGAGCGCGTCAGGGATAGTCAACTGTTCCATGGATGACTGAATATCGAGTGGCATATCCAGCCAAACAGGACCGGGGCGTCCTGAGATTGCGGTTGTCAGGGCTTTGGGAAGAGCTTGAACGAGATCAACTGGATTACGGATAATTTGAGCGTACTTACAGACCGGTGATGCCATGGCAATAGTCGGCCCTTCCTGATCTCCAAGTTGCCTTAGTTCCGGAAGTTCAAAAAATGAAAGACAGGTTTCACGCTTGACCTGACCCGAAATAACAATCATCGGAATCGAGTCTGTAAACGCCCCATATACGCCGTTTAAAGCATTGATTGCGCCAGGACCAGTCGTTAGCATGACAACGGCAGGCTTGCCAGCAATGCGAGCGTAGCCTTCCGCAGCCATTGCGCACGCCTGCTCGTTGTGCATGAAGGCGCAACGCAACGACTCATGTCCACCAAGAGCCTGATTGAGAAACATGGCTCCACCGCCAGTTACTGTAAACACGCGCTCAATACCTTGGCTGACCAGCCAATCAGCCACCTGTTCGGCAATTCTTTTCATTTACAAACCACGGTTCAAAATCAGATTTTTCAAGCTCTGGTTCTCGCTATAAGGTCCATCAATATGATTAATAGTAAGCGGTTCATCGCCATTTATTTCCGCTGTCAATTGCTCGCCATTCATTACTTCACGGCAGGAGAGTTGCCCCTTGCGCAGAGGAATCGCCAAGTAAAAATTCTTTTCAAAGCTATCTTTGTTGAAAACGTAACCGGGCTTCATGGGGTGTTTGGCATAAACGCCTCGAACCAGAGCATCAAGATACTCTATCTCTTTTTTCGAGATGATGCGTCTTGAATAACTGCGTCCCCCGCACATTTCAACTGCCTTATGCAAGGCTTTGTACCACAGATCACATTGATTGGGAAGAGAACAGTACGGGGAAACAGGCATTCCCTCGTAATCGATATCTATATGACGCTCCCAAGTCCGAGCGCCCTTTCCGTAAGAAATCAACATTGATGAATGCCAGTCTTGATATTCGTGGGTTGACAGTCCAATAATATGGTCTGAATAACGTGCCCTGAGATAATCAATTTGATCAAGATCAAGTTGGCAATCCTCAGATGGATAAAGAGAAACGCAATGATTAATTGCCAGAGGGATATCTCGCTTCTCATAAAAACTGACGATATCATCCAAGTCTTTTTCTGATGCCCCACCGGACGATATAATCGTCGGTCGGCGGGTCGAGGCTATTTTTTCAATAAGTGGCCAGTCATTAATATCCGAACTGGCTATTTTGATCAGCGGCATATCAAATTCTACGCAAAGATCTACCGACGCCTCATCAAAAGGAGTCGCCATAGGAATGCAGCTTAAGTATTTGATTTCACTAACCATACGGGCGAAATCGGCTTTGATCAGCTTCGTATCTTCGGTTTTTTTAATATAACGCTGTTCACAATTTCCCTTAAATTCCGGATGTATAAATCTATCAACATCCCTGAATTGCAGCTTAATCGCAGCTTTAACATTATTGAATCGAACGATCATTGCATGATCACGGATGATCTTCAACCCTCGATCCAACTTACCCCAGTGGTTGTTAGCCAACTCAAGAACAAACAAGTTCTCAAACAATTCTTTGTCTCTTTGTGAAATCATGTTGAAACTAAATTCTTATTGATTGAATGGCAGCCTTCTAATAAAGACAGAGCTACTTCTGTTTGTTGTGTTTAGATGCATACTTCAAACTGGTAAAAACGTTAGTTTTGCGATGAAAAATGTAACATTCTTACGCGTTTAAAGCATATATCCCAATACTGCAAATTATTACAAAACCAACCTAAATTCCTTGCAAAAATGGTATCATCACCAGTAGCCACTGCAATAACTTTTTCCACAGCAATTCTCATTATGTGGGGTAGACCTCTGGTCTGCCGGTTGCGGTGCCTCTGGCTCCGCAGGGAGTCGAAAACTTCGTGCGCAGGCAGATCAGCGTTTTTCCATTTCCTTTGCTCAAAATGAGAATTGCTGCTTTTTCCACAGCAATTCTCAATGCGGGGGCTTGGATAGATCAGGGATTGCGCATCGCTCTGCACAAAGACAGGTGCCGCCTTCTGGAGCAATTGTTGCAAGCGCGCACTGATGAACGTCGATTTTGAGAGCTATTGGCGGCAGCAAGAATTTTTCCCGGCAGAAATGAAGAAGGCCGCCTGAAACTAAAATCGTGCCATGTCTTGGTTACTTTTTTGTCCTGCACCCTTTATCGTTTAGCTCACCCGAACAAATCCAATTGCGGCGGCGGCGCCAGTTTCTTGAGCTTCTCAAGCTCGTGGCGGGTTCTGGGCTGGTGGCGCACTTTACCTTCGGGGGTGAGTTCGGATTCCTCAAGGTTATTGAGAATTTCCTTGGCGCGATCCAACACCGGCTTGGGAACTCCCGCCAGACGCGCCACTTGGATGCCGTAGCTCTTGTCGGTGCCGCCTTCAACAATCTTCCGCAGAAAAACAATCTGGTCGTTCCATTCGCGCACGGCGACGTTGAAGTTTTTGACTCGTGGAAGACGTCCAGCCAGTTCTGTCAATTCATGGTAATGGGTCGCGAACAGGGTTTTCGCGCCTACCTGGTTATGCAGATGCTCGA
>CAIYWF010000190.1 GCA_903929845.1 uncultured Chlorobiaceae bacterium
GTTACTTCAACAATTGAACTCAATCTGTCAGCAGTAGAGCATGTAACAGTTACCTCTGATGCTTTAGCTGTTGACTTGAGTGATGGACGATCCATTATGGTTCCGCTTGCATGGTATCCTCGACTTATGCATGCAACAGAATCAGAGCGTGAGAACTGGCGTCTGATTGGGAATGGCTATGGTATTCATTGGGAAGATCTTGATGAGGATATCAGTGTTGAGGGTTTATTACTTGGCAAGCTTTCAGGTGAAAGTCAAACATCGTTCAAGAGATGGCTCTCTGGTCGTGCTTCTGCATCGGTTTGATGAATGTCTGCATCCAGCACGGGCTCTCCATCCTCAAGCAGCATTTCGATGACTTCTTGAAGGTTTTGATGCAGTTCATCCAAGGTTTCCCCGTGTGTGTGTGCTCCCTGGAATCCAGGGATGAATCCTGTAAAAAGGCCAGTCTCCGTACAGCGTTCAACAATTGCTGTGTAATTTCTCATTGGAAGCTTTCTCCTGAACTTGTATCATTTATGAGGTTTGTTCAAAAACGCATCGCTTCATCGTGTCGGATTTTGCTCAGAAGCGATAAATCATTTCCCAGCAGTGGCTGACTTGGCAAAATTTTCTTTCCTCCAATGTAAGCCAAAAAGCCGACTGCAAAAATATCGTCTGACCGAAAAAGGTCTAAAACTTCTGGAGAAAAGATGAAAATGGAAAGACGCCGCATTCCAATTCACCCGACATATTTCAATCTTCCACACTTCCCGTCAATGTATGACGCCGCCAACGGGTTCATTTTTATAAGTCCGAGATAAAAAAGTTTAAGCGAAAGGGTAAAGGATTCTCTTTGATGTTTTAGAAAACACCTTGTAAGTTTATTTCAGAGCAACTGGCAGGTCGCTGTGGGAAACGAAAGCATCCTGAGCTACTTCGTACTCTTGTACCAATTTCGAACCGACTCTTCCATGCGCAAAATCTCATCATCGGTTAGAAGACTGAAATGCGATTCACGCTTTGTTGCCGACAAATACCCATTGTTCTGGAGACAGAGCTTGATAAAGAGATTAATACTATAATCGGGCATATCCACAATATCCTGAATAGCTCGCCTGCTATTGTCGTAGCTGACAAGAAAATCAAGCTCTTCTCTCAGCTCCTCTTCAACCGTTTTAATCACAAACTCATACAGGGTTTCGACCTGAACGGTCAGGTCAAGGTAACTGTACCAATGTCTTGTCTCTCCTGTAACCATCATCACGCCAAGTTCATCAAGCTCATAGTCAATCAGTGGAAGCAATGGCGCTGAATGTGCCTCAAGAGAGTTGGTGTAGAGGAGAGGATTTTTCAGCATTGCCGCAGAAACCGGAAACATCAATCCCGCAGGAACGGCGCCTCTTTGAGAGAGGATATTATGGATAAGAAAGCGGTGCAGACGACCGTTGCCGTCTTCAAAAGGGTGCAGAAAGACAAATCCATAAGAGATTATAGCAGCATGAACGATAGCAGGTACTGCATTCTGCTTCAACTTTTTATGGGTGGTGAGCAGCCCATCCATCAACATGGAAATATCTTCCGGTTTTGGACAAACATAGTGAACTCGCTGCTGCTGAAACGAAATGCTTTCGCCGATGTAATTCTGCGTTTTCCGATAGTCGGTATCACGGAAACGGGGATCAACAATGCTGTTTTGAGCCTCAATCAGCATCGACTTTTCACAAAAGTCACTCTGTTCGGCTCTTGTAAGCAACGTGATGAATTTTTCTGTCCGGGAAGCACTTGGCTTTATATGCTCAATCTCGAACGATGATCTGGTTTCCCGATTGTAAAGATAATTTAAAGAACGTTTTAATAGCTCTGGAGGGTAAGCCGTCACAATCTCCGTACAGCGCTGCTGGAGATCGAACTGTTCAAGAGCGGTAAGCTTTTCAGTGCGTCGGATTATTGGACAGAATGCGGGATTGCCTGGAAGATTATCCACAATTCGTTGGCGCTGTATCCGCTGCCCTTGCGTTGTGTAATAAAGATGTTGCTCCAGAAGTTCGATGTAATTGCCTTGGGCAAGATCGGGCAACGGCAGTATTCTGCCCGTCAGGTATTCAAACAGGAACCAGATTTTGCGTACATATTTTCCTGTTGGCTTAGAGGCGATCCAAGCGGTAATATCCTTGTCATCAATGGCGTTGAAGAGCGTGGCCAGAATGGCGAGATTAATCCCGTCATATTTCATTGCAAATTCCAGATGATCGCCAATATTTTCCCCCGGCCAGTATGACTGGGGGTAGATTTCCTCAACCTGTCCATCCTGAATAATGGCGCTCTTGAGTCCTGACTCGCTGATTGAGGAGACATGCCAGTTTGGGGTGACGTTCAGGTGATATTTCTCTATCAGGAAGGTAAAGCCTGCAAAACGATTCTGAATCATTGGCTCGTCTGAAAAAGTGTTACCATTTTTTGAAAATAGTTACTTTTACCTTATTTCTATAAAAAACAGTTACAGTGGGCTTCAGTGATATCGTCATCGAAAATCATTGATTGAAGAATTAGATAACGTGTTACAGGGATCACGGTTTCTGTTTACTTCCCAAAACATGATGTATCTTCACCATTTGAGAAATATGTCTCTGTGATGAACCTGTCCATAAGCCATGAAAAACGAGCAGTACACTCAGTTTGGCGTAAACATTGATACCGCTACAGGTACTCATGGAGAAAAGTCATGAGAGAACTCTTTCTTGATGCCCTTTCTGATAGTGCAGCAATGATTCCCTTTCTGTTGTTAATTTACTTTCTTGTCGAATTGTTTGAACGGCGACTTGGTGGAAAAATAACACACACATTGGAGAAGACCGCGAAAGCTGGTCCTGCACTTGGCGCGACCTTCGGTTGCATTCCCCAGTGCGGATTCTCGGTGGTAGCCAGTGCGCTCTATGCTCGCCAACTGATCACAAAAGGCACCTTGCTGGCCGTGTTTCTGGCAACCTCAGACGAGGCCATTCCTGTGATTCTCTCTCAACCAGGCAAGGACAGGTTCGTTGTGGCAGTTCTGATGACCAAACTGGTTATTGGAGTGGTAGCCGGATATGCGATTGATCTGGTTGTTGGGAGTTTGTCACGGAGAAAACCGGAGCATGATCACCAAATTCCGGTCGAAGCCCCCCATGATGCTGGTTGTTGCAACCATGATCTCTCCGGCACAATCGGCAGGTGGCAGTGGCTGACGCATCCACTTATTCACACGGCAAAGATATTTCTCTTTATCATAGCTGTAACCTTTACCATCAATGCTCTGATTGCGTTTGTCGGTGAAGAGAATCTCGGACGTGTTCTGCTCAAGCAGCATCTGTTGCAGCCTTTTCTGGCAGCATTGATTGGACTCATTCCCAACTGCGCGGCTTCAGTTGCAATTGCTGAATTATTTCTGAAAGGCGGACTGAGTTATGGCTCTGCAATTGCCGGGTTATGCAGCAGTGCTGGGCTTGGCATTCTGGTGCTGCTCAAGGAGAACCAAGATCGTCGCGACTCAATTCAAATTCTGCTTTTGCTCGTTGCCATCAGTACTGTCGCAGGAATTGCCATTCAGCTTCTGTATGGATAATCGAGTCAATAGTTGCGCCCTGGATTCCATTGCAAAAACAGTGCCTGCTCAAAATCCGAACTGGCCACTGCGCTTTGTCACAGGTTAGTATCGGAAAAACTGAATAATAAAATCCGTGAAATGCAACAAATCATGTAACTGGACACTACTGGATTGAGGAGTTAAATAACGTGTGACAGATATCACTGTCTCTGTGTACTTACGAAAGCATGATGTATATTGAACGTTTTCTGGTTGTTACTGTGAGGAAACCTCTTTATAATCAATGAAAAACGGGTAGCAAACTCAGTTGTGCGGAATCCGGTGAAAGGGTAAGAAAGAGATAGACTGCATTTGCGAAATTCGGCAGATCAGTCTAAACAGTGTTAGTGCTTCAACATCTCATAAAAAAGGAGAATTGTTATGTTCATGAAATTAGTTTTGGCCGTTGCCGTTCTTTGTTTTACAGCAACTGTAGCGTTTGCCGGTAACTTTAAGCTCACAAGCCCAACGATTACATCTGGTGCTACCCTCAACGAGGAACAAGTATTTGATGGCTTTGGTTGTACGGGGAAAAATCAATCACCAGCGTTGAAATGGACACCAGGTCCGAAAGGGACAAAAAGCTATGCAATCACGGTGTATGACCCTGATGCACCTACAGGTTCAGGCTGGTGGCATTGGGTTGTCTACAATATCCCGGCGAATGTGACCGAATTGGCCTATGGTGCAGGAGATGCAACAGGGAAGCTGCTGCCTCCAGGAGCTCTTCAAGGACGTACCGATTATGGCACCCATGCGTTTGGCGGTGCATGCCCCCCAAAAGGCGACAAGCCCCATCGTTACATTTTTACCGTCTATGCCTTGAAAATTGAAAAAATTGATGTTCCTGCAGAAGCCTCCGCTGCATTAATCGGCTTCATGATTCATGCGAACACGCTGAAGAAAGCGAGCTTTACGGCTAAATATGGTCGCTAACCAGTTAATATACATGACTGGAATTTAACGAGGACAGTATCTCGGTCGGCAGATTATTTCACTGTTAGCCCTTACAAGGAGAATGCTGTCGTGAGTAAAAACAATGAACATATATGTCCAGTTGAAAGAGCTGGCGGTCTTGATAATAGAATTCGAAGATGGCTGCAAAACCCTCAAAAAATTCTGAGGCTATATATTGCTGAAGGGATGACGGTTTTGGATGTGGGATGTGGTCCGGGCTTTTTCTCTCTTGACCAATAGTGAAGCCGCACGGACAAGTGCTGATAGTGGAGCCACCATTTCATGTTTCAAAATCAGCGTTTGATGAGACTTTGAGAAAAGCCGGAGATGCCGGATTTGTCATTATTGAAAGGCCAACCGTTCTATTTAGCAAGACAGCAATATTGAAAAAGGCCTGACATTAGATTACAAGAGATTTTACAGCTTATGCATGCCACTTAACCTCTACACTAGCAACCGGATGGAAGTCCTGGTTGATACCCTCGCAACCACCCTCAGCAAGCCGCTTGCCTCGGTCTTCACCAAGGAGGTGATTGTGGTGCAGAGCCGGGGGATGCAGCGCTGGCTCTCGATGGAGCTGGCAGCGCATTTTGGCGTCTGGGCTAACGGGCACTACCCCTTCCCGAATGCGATGGTGCAGGAGCTGTTCCACAAGATCTTGCGCGATATGCCCGACACCTCTGCGTTTGCGCCGGAGGTGATGAGCTGGAAGATCATGCGCCTGCTGCCGGAGCTGCTCAGCACTGAGCCTTTCGGCACCTTGCGTCACTATCTGGCCGACGATCCTGCTGGTCTCAAGCTCTTTCAGTTGTCGGAAAAAATTGCTGATACCTTCGATCAGTACACGCTCTTCCGTTCGGAGATGCTGGCTGGCTGGGAGGCGGGGGAGACGCAACCATCCGGTGAGGAGTGGCAGTCGATTCTCTGGCGAAAGCTTGCTGAAGGAGATGGTGTGCATCGAGGAAAACTGAAGGAGTTCTTCTGCAGGCAGTTGAGCCCTGAGTCACCGGGGGTGGAGGATATTCCCGAGAGGATCACCCTTTTCGGCATCTCCTATCTGCCGAAGTTCCATCTCGATATGCTCTCGGCGGTTGCCAGGGTAACGGAGGTGAACCTCTTTCTCCTGAGCCCGACCCGTGAATATTGGGGCGATATTCTCTCCAAAAAGGCAAGTGCTCGTCTCTCAGAGGATGAGCGTGCCCTGCGCAGTGAGGGGAACCCGTTGCTCGCTTCGCTTGGGCGCATCGGGCGCGATTTTTCCGAGATGATTATCGACCTGAGCGACAGCGCGTTTCACCAGGAGGAGCGCTATGACGATCCGGGGGAGACGTGCCTGCTCCATGCCCTGCAGTCCGATATTTTGAACCTCTCGGGGACGGGCGAAGAGGGGAAGTTGCGCCTTCTTGACCCTGACGACCGATCGCTCCAGATTCACTCCTGCCACAGCCCGCTTCGTGAAATTGAGGTGCTCTACGACAACATCCTCGCCATGTTTGAGGAGTACCCCGACCTGAGCCCGCGCGATATTGTGGTGATGACCCCGGATATTGAGAGCTATTCACCCTACATCTCCAGTGTCTTTGGAGCTGGCGGAGATGGAGCCGTGGCGCTTCACTACTCCATTGCAGACCGGCGGATGATGAACGAGGGGGAGATTGCGTCGGCGTTGCTGAAGCTGCTTGCTCTCCCCGGCAGCCGTCTTGCCGCTTCCGAAATTTTTGACCTGCTTGCCTCGCCTCCCATGACTCGTCGCTTTTCGCTTGACATGAGTGAGCTTGAGCTGATCCGTGGCTGGATTGAAAAGAGCGGCATTCGCTGGGGCATGGATGAGCGCGATCGCACCTCGCGGAACCTTCCCGCCTACCGCGACAACTCATGGAGGGCTGGGCTCGACCGGCTGCTGCTCGGTTACGCCATGCCGGACGAGAACCAGCTCTTTAACGGTATTCTCCCTTATGATGATATGTCAGGCTCGGTAGCGGAGAGCCTTGGCAAGTTTGCCGAGTTTGTTGACAGCGTTGACCGCTTTGTCCAGAGCTTTGAGCGCTCCCGCACGCTTGCCGAGTGGCGCGGGCAGTTTCAGACGTTGCTGGCCGACTTCATTGCCACCTCCGATAGCTCCGAGCGGGAGTTTGCGGACATTGCTGAACTTGCCGAACAGCTTGGCAACATTGCCACGACGGCGGAGTATACCGGCGACGTTTCGCCTGCGGTGATGCTCTCCTGGCTTCGCGCACGTCTTGAGCATCAGGAGCAGGGGCTTGGCTTCATGACAGGTGGCATCACCTTTTGCGCCATGCTGCCCATGCGAAGCATACCCTTCCGGGTTGTCGTCCTCATCGGCATGAACGACAACACCTTTCCCCGCCAGAGCCGCGCCCCGAGCTTTGACCTGATTGCCCGTGAACCGCAGAAGGGCGACCGCTCACTGCGCAACGAAGACCGCTACCTCTTTCTTGAGTCGCTCCTCTCGGCACGTGATCTGCTCTACATCAGCTATGTCGGCCAGAGCATCCGCGATAACAGCGAACTGCCGCCATCGGTGTTGGTCAGCGAACTGCTTGACGCTGTGCGGCGAGGCTTCTCGCTACCCGATGGTGGTTCAGTGGAGGAGCATCTCGTGGCACGCCACCGCCTGCAAGCCTTTAATAGGGAGTATTTTACCGCAGGCTCTCCGCTCTTCAGCTACTCTGCCGAGAACTACCGGGCGCTTGTTGAAAAAGAGTGTGCTTCAACCCTCACGCACCCTTTTATGAGCACCCCCCTTGCAGAACCTCCGGAGGAGTGGAAAACCGTCTTACTGGAGCGGCTCTTGCGCTTTTACGATAATCCGTCAGTATTTTTCCTTGAACAGCGCCTCGGCATCCGGCTTGAGGGTACCGCACAGCCGCTTGAAGATCGGGAGCCATTCGCTGTTGAGGGGCTTGAACTCTACAGCCTCAAACAGGAGCTGCTTGAGGCGGTGCTTGGGGGAGGAGAGACTCACGAGCTGCTTCCTCTTTTCCGAAGCCGTGGGATGCTGCCTCCTGCTCGTCACGGGGAACAGCTTTTCAACAGAATCCTCGGTGAGGTTGAGGAGTTTGCAGCCACCGTGCAGGAGAGCATTGGTGGCAGGGGTATGCTTGAGCCGCTTGAGGTCGATCTTCAGCTTGGCGCTTTTCGACTCACCGGTCGGCTTGAGCGCCTCTGGCCGCACAGCCTGCTGCACTACCGATACGCCAGGCTGAAGATGAAGGACATCATGAGAAGCTGGATTGAGCATCTCGTGCTCAACTCCATTGCCCAGCCGGGCTACCCAAAACAGACCCTCCTTGTGATGGATAATGAGGCCAAAACCTTTGCGTCTCTCGATGGCGCCACCACTCTTCTGGAGAACCTCCTCATTCACTACTGGCAGGGCCTTTCAATGCCCCTGCGCTTTTTCCCCCGCTCCTCACTCGCTTACGCCACAAAGGGAACGCTCGAAGCCTCACGAAAAGAGTGGCGTGACGACACCTTCAACAACCGTCCGGGCGAAGGCTCTGATCCGGCTATTCTTCGCTGCTTTGGTTCGAGCGAACCCTTTGATGAGAAGTTCTGCTCCCTGGCGGTTGAGTTGCTCTGGCCGATGATAGAGGCTGTGGGGGAGAAAGTATTAAAAAAACGCGAATTAGGATGAGATTCAGTGATTATTTAACAACGGACTATGATGGAAAAGATTACAAAGTTACCTTTTCATTTTGGAGATGATTCTGGCCGTTAGTTTTTTGGTGCGCAGCAAAAGAAGTGTTCAAGGTTCAGCGGAACGGGTGTTTGAAAAGTGATTGAACAATATGTGAGTTGCCACGAGTGAATCCATTATCCATAACAAGTTATGTCATTGTATTCTGAATTTGCCCCATGGTATGAGCAGCTTTTCCCTTTCCGTGAAGAGGTTTATCTCTTCCTTTGTGAACATGCCGGTACTTCTGGAAGTAGTATCCTTGATGCCGGATGCGGACCGGGTCACTATTGCGCGAGGTTTCAGCATGATGGTTTTTGCTCAACAGGTATTGATCTTGATCCGAAGATGATTGATGAGGCATCGGCCTCCTTTCCCGGCTCAGAATTCCACTGTATGAGCATTGAAGATATCTCATCTTTGCATCGTTCGTTCCGTTTGATCTATTCCACAGGTAATGTTGTGGCTCATCTTTCACCTGCCCGATTTTCAGCCTTTCTTCAGAATGTATATACTGCTCTTGAACCTGGAGGTTGCTTGAACTATATTCTTGGGCTTGCTGAGTACCGTTTTCCGGTCAAAACTGCAGCTATCCGCAGAGAGCGTGATTCCGGCCTTGTAATGGTGTTTATGAAGGAGCAGGGGAGTTAACGTCACCTCCATTCATCACAGGTAAAAAATTATGTTAGCAAGAACAATACTGAAAGTTGCATCTCAGATTCCGTGGGAGAAAGTGATTGAACTTGCGCCCTCAGTTGCGGAGAGAGCGGGAACTCTCTGGAAGAGCATTAGAAGTAAAAATAAGCGTATTTCAATTGATGAGAACATTGCGTATGCCTCATATAGCACAGAATTGTCGGAGAGTGATATTCTTAAAGCACGATTGGATAGACTGGAAGAGAGAGTAGAGAGTTTGGAGGAGCAAATTCAGGCATCCTCTGGTTTGATCAAGACATTAGCCGAACAGAATACGTTATTGGTGCAACGGATTGAGCTGCATAGAATCCGTCTCATTCGTCAATCTTTCCTTTTTGCCGGAGTCGGTGCTGTATTGGCAGGAATGATAGTGTATCTCTTTATTCGGTAGTGATTGACTGACTTCACTCCTTGCGAGCAATTATCCGGCCTCTGCCCACCTTACCGGCCGCTGAAGCATCGCGCCACAGGGTAATGCCGCGTACTACTTCATCATACATCTCCTGGCCGTAGTTGTCCAAAATCCCTTGACGAAACTCCTTCTGCACGTTGTCAAGGTATATTTGAATATGTCTCGCAAAATCGGGCGAAAGGTCTTCCTTCTCGATAACCGTCAGCCCGGCAGTTTCGGCAAGGGTCGCATAACCATCCAGAGTCTCCATAGAGGGGAAAACCATAAACGTATAGAGAGCTTGCCATTCATCGCTGGCCATTGAGCCGGTCTCCAGCCAGTCCGTAAACGCAAGGATGCCGCCCGGTTTCAAGACACGGGCACACTCATCGATGAGCCGTTTTTTATCAGTGATGTAGCACCAGGCATCCTGTCCCCATACCACATCGAACGAATTTGCCCGAAAAGGCATGTCCAAAGCATTTCCCAGTTTGTATTCGACCTTGTCATCCAGCCCGGCCCGTTTTGTGCGGGAGATGGCCTCTGTATGCATCCGTTGGGTTGCATCCAGTCCAGTGACGCGGCAGCACCAGGTTTGAGCTAAATGACGAGCTGGACCACCAAGCGCACTGCACACATCAAGCAGGTGAATCTCCGCATTGACTCCGGCTTTTTGCGCCAGAATGTTGGTCTCTTGTTTACCGCCGACATGAATTTCTTCGCCCATAAGCATTTCCCAAAGGATTCCACCAGGGCCATCGTAGACTTCATTGACGTTTTCAATCGTGACATCAAGTCTGTTTCCACTCATTTGAAAATCTCCTTTTTGAATTGAACGAGTTACTCTTTTTATTGTTTTTCCCGAATCAACCAGCATTTTGGATCGAGCCCGTCGGCATCGCCATTGTAATGCCATGCACTGGCCCTGCATCCCCAACAATGCGGGTTGTTGGTGCAGGTGTTACATGGATCGGGCAGGTTAAAGACATCGTGCAGATCTCCGTGGACGAGGGTGTTGCTATGGTTGGCGATGATTTCCCGGAATGGCGTTGAGCGGATGTTGCCTACTCCTTCGCGGATCACCGAGCAAGGCGTCACGTCGCCCGTGAAAGTCACCGTTGCCATCGTGCCGCAGTAATATTTATCGGTGTCCATAGCGGCTATGGAGATATTGTCACCACCGTAATTAATACGGTCGCGCTCAGTATAGACTTGCTGCACTTCAGCAAGATTGGGCTCGAAGGCTCTCCACTCGGCGCCCATTCCTGCGGGATTGAACATGGTCAGGCAGGTGCGAAGACCCTTCTCTTCAAACCACCAGCGCATCGTTCGAATGGCGTCTTCCGGTCCTTGCCGGGCGGTGTAGGTGATGCAATTGATCATTTCTTCAGCGGGTTTGCCCAGCTCGAGCATATTCGTCACCCCTTCCACTATGGCATCAATGTAGTGATGATTCCCCCCCCGATGGAGTTTGGCATAGACTTCGGGCGTGATGGAATCGACATGAACCGAGACAAAGCCCCCCTCGCTCACTTCATAGACCTGGGCCGCAATGTGCTTGTTCTTTAAGGGCAGTCCACTGGTCCAGACATTATTGATCATGCCCAGCGACCGGGCATACTGCATCAACTCGTACCAGTCAGGCCGGACAAGCGGGTCTCCTCCCAACCAGTCGATGGCCCGAATCTCCAGCGCCGCCGCATCGCGGAGCAGGCTGCTGATTTCATCCGAGGTGAGCCCGCGACTCGCCCGGGGAGTGGAACCGGCATAACAGTAGACGCAGCCCTGATGACAGGCATCGGTGGATTCAATTTGCAGCGCATACAGCCTTTTCTGCTCAAAGTATCGCTTTTGTTCCTCTTCACGCCCGACGGCCAGACCGCCGTAACGACTCAGATGATTGTTTATGCAAGCAACCATTAAAATTCTCTCCCTGTCATTCTCACGGAAATTTCCCTTGGAATTTAATGAAAAGCTGATAGATCACAGCGCCCCATTTCCGGATTGGAATGGCCCGCTTCAGTGATAAAGACGGTCATCAACGAAGCCAGCGAATTCTCCTTTCGCAGCTTCACAGCGCACTTGCCCGCAAACGTCGCCACGGCCTGCCGCAGCTCCTCCTGCAAAGTAACGCTGCGGCCAAATGAGCGCGAGGTGCAGATACTTTGCTTTGCAGGCCGCACCAGCTCCATCGGCAGGCAGGATTTGCCGTTCAGCTCAGCCTGTATTCTGGCGCCAACAATATGCAGGTGCTTGCGAACCCAAGCAGCAGGCGCAGCGGCAAGGTCAGCGGCGTTCTCAATACTCCTTGCCTGCAACAGTTTGCTCCACTGCCGCCCGATGCCCCAGATATCCTCAACCCTGGTTCGCTCAAGCGCGGCCTGGATTTCGGCATGGCTCCTGAGCACGCAGACACCCTGATAGTGTGGATTCTTTTTTGCCAGCCGATTGGCAATCTTCGCAAGCGTTTTTGTGGACGCCATACCGACACAGACCGGAATACCGGTATGCTGCCGCACCGTCCGGCGAATCAGGCGGGCATACTCCGTCAGGTCGAACCGTGCGAAGCTCGTCATATCAAGAAACGCCTCATCAATAGAATAGACTTCAATCTCGGGAACAAGGGCGGCAAGCGTCATCATCACCCGCGTCGACATATCGCCATACAGGGCAAAGTTCGTGGAGAAGACCGCCACATCATGCTGCTTGAGCAGCGGACGGCACTTGAATTCCGGCATGCCCATCTGGATGCCAAGCGCCTTGGCCTCTTCAGATCGGGCGATGATGCAGCCATCATTGTTCGACAGCACAACAACCGGGCGCAAGCGCAGAGAGGGGTTGAACACCCGTTCACACGAGGCATAGAAGTTATTGCAGTCAACAAGAGCAAACATGGGATGGATCTCCAGCCGTGGTTATCTCGGTTTATGAATCACATAGGCCACAATGCCCCACACCAGAAACTCATTTTCTTCAGTGATTCTGATCGGCTTGAATTCAGCATTGGCAGGCATGAGGTAGACACCTTCTTCCCGCATAGCCAGACGCTTCACCGTAAACTCACCGTCAATAAAACAGACCGCAATACAGCCCTCTTTCGCCTCAAGGGCCTTGTCGATAACCAGCAAGTCGCCATCCTGAATACCCGCATCAACCATGGAATCGCCTTTTACCCTGACACAAAAGGTAGCTGCCGGGTGCTTGACCAGCTCCTTGTTCAGGTCAAGCGCAAGATCCAGATACTCTTCAGCCGGAGCGGGAAAGCCCGCAGCAATTGCGGTACCGGCAAGCGGCAGCTCAAGCTGCATTGTGAAGTCCGGGGTAAAGAAGTCGAGCACCGGGCCTGCATGTATCTTTTTAAGTCTCATCGTTTTTACAGGTTTTCATTACCGGAATATACCTTCTGAAAATGAACCCAACCAGCGTCATCAACAACGCTCAGCACTCAGTCCTGATACACCAACGGATCCGGCGAGTCGATCATGGGATTGAGACGAACCGCCAGAGAGAAAAGATAGGGGTAATCCTCCTTGAGATGCTGCATATAGAGGATCCATTCCCGGATCAGATGACCGAAAACCCGCTTTATGTCCCCATTGATGTGTTCTTGGTCGCTTGGAGAAAGACGATCGAACGACTCCCGGGCCTCAAGCTCTTCAATGGTATGAAACGCTGCCCAGAGAAGGTCAGTAAAATTTTCATGCTCAAGCAGATTCTGGTTTTCCAGCAAGCTCAGGAGGAAACTCCGTTTTCCGGCCATGAACTGCTTCAGGCAGGGGAGGGCGTCACTATTGATGCTGATCCTGAAGTTACTCCGGCGCAGATACTCGAGCGCCGCGTCAAAATCCTGTTTTTTCCATGATCCGGTCATACGCAGGCGTTTTTTCAGCTCCTCGCTTCCGACCACGTGTTCCGACAACTCTTTCAGCAGGCGATTGCCGAATTCACTGAAAAAGACGCCGATGACCATGTTCAGTTTTCTCATAACCGACTGGCGCTCCCTTTCCCTGAGCACCCTTTCGAAGAGGAGCGTGACGACGATGATGTAAATGGGAAGGAAGGCGAGATTGCCGAGAAAGCTGGCAGATATTTCCCTCAAGTTGCCGAAAATGCTGAAGTCAATACCATAAAGGGCCAGCGAGATAGCAAAGAGGGCGGACACCGTCCACACCTTGTTCATAAACAGTTTTTTAAACATGAACACCTGTTATGTTAACCGGAACCAAACAACCTGAAAAACATTGCATAATAAACAAACAGGCGAATACATCTTATCGTTCGCTGAGAAAAGAAAACCCGAGAGGTGAAGTGCCAGGTGTTAAGCTCTGGAGGAGCGACATGCCAGTGGTGCCAACTCAGGACTATAGACTCAGACTGTTCTGAGAGGCGTCAGTAATACAGAAAAGTGCAAAGTTATTCAAGAGGGGCTGAATCTACAATGCACTGTAATAAAATAAAACCTATTTTCTCGCCATATTTACAGTTTTTGTCTGGCTCCCAGCACTTATTTTTCACAAAGATTTTTCCTCGCAGTTTTGAATTAATGTCGCCAAGTAAATTTTAGAAATAGGCTATATTTGCTGCTTAATAAGCCGAGACCGAAGCAACTGATCTATGCTTTGATGCTCTTTAAGCGACAAGCGGTATTGACAAGTTAGCAGGGTCAACTCATTCCTTAACCGGAACCGGACTGTAGCGTATTTCTTACCGCTTTTCCGATGTCATCCAAAAATCGCCACAGGGGCTTTTAGAGTTATTTTCTATGTTACGGAATCGAAAAGATAGCCTTTTTGATTTGCTAGTTTTGGTGCCATGCTGGCTGACAAATGAATGGAGGGCGGCATGACGACTGCTGAGCTTTTGGCTGCATTGGCACGGGAATACCCTAATGGCGTGTCCTAACCGAAAATTGCATTATACTGAACACTATCGAAGGCGAGAAAAGGCCTTACACAACCTGTTTGAATACATTGAAGTAGTGTACAACCGGAAAAGAAAGCTATCGATTTTATGATATAAATTGCCCGTTGGGTTTTTACGTTATAAACAACAAGCAATAACTATAGCTTCTAAGGGTGTCCATTTTATTGTTGCAAGTTCGAAATCGATTTGACATGATTTTTAGTCCTTATCTGTCCATTCTCCCGCCGCCGCAACTTAGACTCTGGCCGGAACTTGACGCTACGCCAGAGACATTCACGCTATACGGCGGGACGGCGCTTGCTTTGCATTTTGGACACAGGACTTCTGTTGATTTTGATTTTTTTTCTAATCAGCCTTTTGATCCAGATGAGTTAGCTGCTGCTCTTCCTTATCTCCAAGGAGCTGAGCGCGTGCAGGTTGCTCCGAATACGTTGACTTGCCGCGTTGAGCGTGACGGACCTGTTTTGATCTCTTTTTTTGGTGCTCTTGGGCTTGGACAGGTTACACCACACGATCAGGCCGAGGGACGTTAAATCTCTATCGCATCGTTACTCGACATTGCAGGAACGAAAGTAGCCGTAGTACAAAAAAGGGCTGAGGTTAAAGATTATCTCGATATTGATGCGCTGTTACAACAAGGGATTGACTTGCCGAACGCTTTAGCTGCTGGCAATATTGTTTATGGACGCAGTTTCAACCCTATGATTACATTGAAAGCCCTCTCCTTTTTTGATGATCTTCCAACCTTGTCAGCAGATGTGCGCAATCGCTTGTGTATTGCCGTTGCGTCTGTCGATCCTGTCTCTATTCCCGTATTAGCACCTTACGCCAGGCGGACAGACGAAAACGGAATAACATCATGAAGCCCTTACCCATGACACCAGACATTTTAAATGTGGCACGCCGGGTCGTATGGTTCAAGACACCGGAAGAAGAACTTGCCGATCCAGTACATTTTCTGGCGCATGTCATGACTTTTGGTACTCCTGAAGATTTAAAGGTGCTGCAAGGCATAGTGGGGAATGACGAATTCAGTGAGGTTTTGGAACATGCTCCACCAGGTGTTTTTGATGTGCGCTCGTGGTCATACTGGCACCTGAGATGTGGACGGCAACCTGTTCCGCCTTTGCCGACTCGTGCCAAACTTTTGCCAGTGTGACATTGGCAAAGAGAGAAATTATTTACCCATTGATGATTGGGCTGCCAGGCATGGCAGACATCATAAGCTGGCGCCAGTTCCCATTTGGCATCTTTCTTTAACTGGAACGAAAAGTTTTTAGTATGGTTATCGCAGTTTCGTGCTGCCACGTTAAAAACCATTCTTCTGAACATTTGCTCGGCGTCAGGGTAGGGCAGTTTCAATTCACGCATGGATTGAAAAAGCTGCTCATAGCTGAAACTCATGACTGATTCCATTTTGCGATCATATTGATCTTAATATCCAGTCCCAACCGGTTATAGATTGAACAGAATCAGGACTATCCTTCATTTTCTTCAATCCTTGCGCAGCTTGGGCGATGGCAGCGCCAAGCGTATCAAATACCAGATTA
>CAIYWF010000191.1 GCA_903929845.1 uncultured Chlorobiaceae bacterium
TGACCTGGCTTGCCAAAGAAATGGAGGAGAAATACGGGATTCCCTACATTCGTGTCTCTTATTTCGGAATTGAAGATATGTCGAAATCGCTTTATGATGTCGCCGTGAAATTTCCTGACAGGCCGGATATCATGGAAGCTGCAAAGCGTATTGTCAGTGAAGAGGTGAAAACGCTCTACCCTTCATTGCAGAAGTTCAAAAAAGCGCTGACGGGAAAAAAGGCGGCCATCTATGTTGGCGGCGCATTCAAGACCTTTTCACTGATCAAGGCGCTTCGTTCAATCGGAATGTCAGTGGTGCTGGCAGGTTCACAAACTGGCAACAAGGACGATTATGCCAGACTCAAGGAGATGTGCGATGAGGGAACGGTGATTGTGGACGATTCCAACCCTGTCGAGCTCTCGAAATTTATTCTTGAAAAAGGGGCTGACCTGCTTATCGGCGGCGTTAAAGAGCGACCAATCGCTTTCAAACTTGGTATTGGGTTCTGTGATCATAACCATGAGAGGAAGATCCCTCTCGCCGGATTTATCGGCATGTACAATTTTGCACTGGAGGTCTATCAATCGGTCATGAGTCCGGTATGGCAGTTCGCTCCAAGAAAAGGAGGCACCCTATGAAATACGAACACGCTAAAACAGCAACCCAGAACGCCTGCAAGCTCTGCAACCCCCTTGGCGCTTGCCTTGCCTTTCGAGGGATAGAAAACTGCGTACCATTCCTGCACGGTTCCCAAGGTTGTGCAACTTATATACGACGTTATTTGATCAGCCATTATAAAGAGCCGATTGATATCGCTTCATCGAACTTCCATGAAGAGACTGCGGTTTTTGGCGGCAGTCATAACCTGAAGATTGGGCTGAAAAACGTGAGCGAGCAGTACAAACCGGATGTCATTGGTGTGGCCACCACCTGCCTGAGTGAGACCATTGGTGACGACGTACCGATGATTCTGCGGGAATACAAGAAGGAGTTCAAAAACGGCTCGCCCATGCCGATCATGATTCATGCGTCAACGCCAAGCTATCAGGGCAGCCATATCGACGGGTTTCATGCCGCTGTCCATGCTACGGTGAAAACCCTGGCGGTGAAGGGAACTCAGCAGGAGCTTATCAACCTTTTTCCGAACATGGTCTCGCCTGCCGATTTGCGCCACCTTAAGGAGATTTTTGATGATTTCGGCGTTCCTGTCATGATTCTGCCAGATTATTCTCAGACCATGGATGGCGGCCCATGGGGCGAATACCATCGTATTCCACCGGGCGGCACTCCGGCAAGCGCAATTACCCTGGCGGGTTCTGCGAAAGCAAGTATTGAGTTCAGCTCAACTCTTGAAGCATCAAAATCGGCCGCAGAATATCTCGAAGAGGCTTTCGGTATACCGAAGCATCGACTTTGTTTGCCCATCGGCATCAAGGAGAGTGACAAATTTTTCGATTTGCTCGAAACGCTGACCGGAAAAAAGCTGCCTGAAAAATATGAGGACGAACGCCGTCGGCTTGTTGATGCCTATGCTGATGGACATAAATATGTTTTTGAGAAAAAAGTGATCCTTTACGGCGAAGAGGATCTGGTTATCGCCATGACCGTCTTTCTCCGCGAGATCGGCATGGTGCCTGTACTCTGCGCCTCGGGCGGCAAGAGCGGGCTGATGAAAAAACGGATTGCGGAACTGGTCCCTGACATGGATGAACTCGGCATCAAAGTCCGCGAAGGAGTTGACTTCGTTGATATTGAGGATGAGGCGAAAATACTCCAACCCGATTTTCTTATCGGCAACAGCAAGGGCTATACCATGTCAAGAAAAAATAATATCCCGCTGCTCAGACTCGGGTTCCCGATTCACGACAGGTTTGGTGGACAGCGGATGCACCATCTTGGATATCGCGGTACCCAGGAACTCTTTGACCGGATAGTCAACACCGTTATCGAACAGCGGCAGAATGCTTCATCAATTGGCTACACTTATATGTAAGGGAGGATATTATGACACTTAAACTTGCAAACCACCCCTGTTTTAACGATTCGTCACGACACAAGTTCGGACGCATTCACCTCCCTGTTGCGCCGAAATGCAATATCCAGTGCAACTATTGCA
>CAIYWF010000192.1 GCA_903929845.1 uncultured Chlorobiaceae bacterium
ATTATCGCCCCTCTCGACATCGTGAAGATCAAGAACACCCTCGCCTCTGGCGTCAACGGGAGCGATCCGCTTCGTAAAGAAGTGGGTTGCATTCTGATGTGCCAGGAAGTGTACGAGTCAGTGGTTATCCTGCCGAGTGCCGGTGACGATTTCGGTAAGGACCGCGTTCTGAACGGCATCACGACCGACACCAAACAAGCCTACATTACCGAATGGTACGGAAAAAAGAGCATCCGGGAACTCAGCCGTGACCTCGGGTGCTCTATGCGCACCATCCGCCACCGCATCAACATGCCAGCCGTCAAAGGGCAGCAATCGCTGTTCTGATAAACAAAAATTTTACGCAATGTATATTTGTGATAAATGCGGTGCACGGATTCTCGATACCTCAAAGTTTTGCCCTCAGTGTGGTGATCCTGTAACAGAAGACGATATAATTACTGATGCTTCATTAAATACAGGAGTATCAGTAGTCAAAATCTCCTTTGGGTATAGTTCATCACCAAACTATGCAATAGCTATCGATATATGCAAGAAAATACCATCCTATCAGCAGTCCGGTGAAGGCAATAAAGTATTTCATGTTATAACATTACCAATAACAGAGATTGAACTCCTCATCAATATTTTTGAGCTTGTTGGTAGCTGGAAATCCTCAAAGATGCTTGTTGATGGTCATAGCTCAACAAAAAAAGATCTCGTTTATAAGGGGCCTGGTTGTTTTCGTAATAGGCAAAAATCTTTTAACCCAGAGCAGTACTGTTTTGGTGAACGATGGTTTGAAGCTAACATTTGGGGATGTAAGCGGTTAAATATGCCGATTAATGATTACGGTGGGGGATGTTTTAGTTGTGGAAATTTTAATAGATACGGTGTATGGGTGCTTGATAAGGTTAAAATAAAACATGAACTCGAACTTGGAATTCAAGAAAATCAGCATTGTCCTGTGCTGAATCGAGCAGCTATAATGGAGACTCTGGATAAGCTCCCTGAAAATATTGACCCAAAAACAGACGATAATTGGGTTTACAAAACAACCCAATTATTTAAAGATGGAGAGTATACAAATATAGCAACAGGCATAGAGCCTGTTATTAATAAAGTTGATACCTATGTGATCGGGACATACAAACCAATATGGGAATCTGAAGAAGAAAACCTTGTTACTACTGAAACTCAAAAAAATAAGCAATCAACTAAAAACTTACCAGTATTACCTACAACACCACAAAAAGCCACTCAACAACCTGAAAGTAACTCAATATGGGTATTTTTGTGGGCTTTTATAGGAATTATTACCGCTATTTGTGCCGGTATTGTTATGTCATCTAAATAATCCTTTTACAAAAAAAAAGCCCGGCTCATCACAGGGCTCGTTAACAGAAATAATAAATCACTTCATTGTCAGTACCGTGTTGAAGTCTTTCAGGAAGGCATCAGCCTCTTTTGTTGTCAAATCAGTGTTAAACCCTTCCAGAGAAAATGAATTAACTCTTTTCTTTTTAAGGGAATTAATCAGATCCTTGTTTTTATCAAACTCCCCTGATAAATATCCATAGAAGTTCAAACCATCCAGAACCATACTTATGATCCGTGTTGATCGCTTACTGTAGGCAAAGGTTTGCCCATCATCAAACTTGATAACAATTCTTTCTTTATTGACGTTATCCAAACTCTGAGTAACCTTTCCATTAAGTTCAAACTCAAATCTTTCTCCATCTTCACCTATTTTTCTCTTAAAAAACAGAGCCTTTTTTGTAAACCCATCAATCTCTGTCTCCGGTGTACTTATCCATACCTGATTGATTCCAGGATTACCTTGAAAAACCCTTGATATCTTTGCGCTATCAGCAATCTCTACAGGAGTATCCTGCTTTTGGACACATCCGTAAGTGACCAGTATCAATAAACACACTATCAGTTTTCTCATTGTTCTCCGTCATGTTTTAGTTGAGAATACCGCATAATACGAAATCCCACACAATACACCACCTACACACCAACACCCTTCTGCCGGGCCTGAAACAGCATCTCCTCAAGCGCCCGCTTGATAGCGCTCACCCGGTCACGCTCAATCCACTCCGGAGTGCCGACATTGAACCGATTCTTCAGCCAATCGTGATAAGCCGCAATCGCATCCCGCCGATTATCCTTCCACGTCACCTGCATCCACATCGCCTCAAGCATCCGAAGCTGCTTCACCGTCGCCATTGTCCCCGACCGGCCAGCCAAATCAGCATACGTCTTCGCCTTGAACTGCGCCTTCTCCGGTATCCTGTCAACCATCTTCTGCAAAAAGTCACACACCGCCCGCGCATCAAGAATCGTGAGGTTGACACAGCTCTCTACCCCATACCCAGACAGCAAAGCCCGGTACTGATCCTCAGAGATCCCCGACAACCCCTGCAACGTCTTGATCCGCCTCACCAGCATCGGCGGCAGGGTTACTTTCACTTGTTCAGCCATTGGTTAACCCTATAGATCGTTCAAAAAAGAAAACACCATCCCACGGACGAATTGCGACAATCCCAAAACCCATAGCAACCCTTATTTTATGCACTTCCGATAATCTTAAATCAAGCTGCATTAAATGAGTTCTGAACTGTTCAAGCTCAAACCCTCCCTTATAATGATTACAGTGTGCACATGCTGGGTGGAGATTTTCAAGATCATTATTTCCCGTCCTGTAATGAGGAATGATGTGGTCAACCTGCATCTGTTTTTGTGTTATCTCACGTCCACAGTACGCACAGTGTCCATTATATTTCCCGTACACCGCAACTCTATTAATCTTCATAACTACCATCATTTATCGTTTGTGCTCCCGGCAGGAATCGAACCTGCATTGACCCAATTCCACCACGGGAACAACTACCGTAGAGACAACGCATGCGTTGTCTCTACAATCCAACCACCACCATCAATACATCGTCTTCAAACTCTCAACCTTCGCCTTCATCCCGGCCTCAATATCCACAGGCCGAACATCCCCCGCCATCACCAGAAGCTCAACCATGGCAAGCATATTACCAACCTCCCGCCCCAGCCGCTCCTGATTTGTCAACTCCTGACCCTTCATCCTGTCCTTAATCCCGAACCTGATAATCTTGCTTGTGACGTGGATCACCTCCGAAGCCTCCTCAAACAAATGCACCAGATTCCGCTCCATATTCCGGTACTTCGGCGGCTTGATGGTCCGC
>CAIYWF010000193.1 GCA_903929845.1 uncultured Chlorobiaceae bacterium
AAGTGTCATGAACATTGTATGCGATACGAATGTTCTTGTTTCAGGCGTACTTTTCGGCGGGAACCCAAGAGAGGTATTGCGTTTGTGTTCGACGCTGAGGGTGGTCAATTTCATTTCGTCGGACATTATGAAAGAGGTTGAGGATGTTCTGCGACGTCCAAAATTTGGACTGCTTCCGGAACAGGTGTACCGGATTATGGGAATTTTCATGGAGACATTCGCAATGGTTACTCCAACCATTACCGTTGAAGATATAACAGGAGATCCTGATGATAACCGGATTCTTGAAGCTGCTTATGCTGCTGAGGCGCAGACAATAGTCTCCGGTGACAACCATTTGCCTGAACTGATTTCATGGAGAGGAATTTCTGTTCTTACGCCTGCTGATTTTTTGATTTTCCCGCAATAACGTCCTCTTTCACTTCCCCACCTTCCAGCAAGCCGCCTCATGGCCAGCCTCCCAGGCAACCAAGGATCATTCGCCATAACCCGGCATCTCTCTCTTTGCTGAATGATCATCCTCTACATCGTGGGCTAAATGCCCGACATCAACCTTCACCATACCAAACCCCTGCGAGTTCTTTTCCCCAAACCCGCACTCATAACCAACCTCAATCAGTTCACGAGGAGCTTTCAGCCTGAACGGCGCAAGCGTACCCTTGATTTTTGTTTCATCACTTTTCCCCTCCTTCAGCGTTATCAACTTCTGGATTTTGCCATTCATCCGCTCAACATAAGCATGATCAATTGCAAAGCTGAATTGCTCACTTGCGCAGGCAAATTCCCGCCCATGCAGCACCTGATATTTCCGCAAAAGATTTTCAAGCAAAACCCGTTCAAACTCCCGTTCACCCGGAAAAAGATACTGAGGATACTGCTCAAGCTCACGCTTAGTTGTACAGACGAAAGGTGAAAGCATGATAAACGGCATGTCGTCACTCAAGTCAGGTGAATCAAGCTTGCGAACCGTCTCAACCCTGAACCGTTGATTCCCGATCCAGACCAACGGCTCCTGCAACAGGCCAATC
This sequence comes from uncultured Chlorobiaceae bacterium, assembly GCA_903929845.1. Lineage (GTDB taxonomy): Bacteria > Bacteroidota > Chlorobiia > Chlorobiales > Chlorobiaceae > Chlorobium. Next base: position 1,029 of record CAIYWF010000193.1, read on the forward strand.
ACCAGATGCTCAATAAACTCATTCTTTGGCGAAGAGACCGTAACATGCAGCAAGCCTTCGGCGGTACTCATTGTCCCGTTCTCGTGTATCACCCACTTATGATGGTTTCCTGGATACAGCGGGGAAAAAGTGAACAGCTTGAAGGCCCTGTTCTGCAACCGGTACCCTTGCTCATGCAACCGTTCGGCATAGTCGCTTGAGCTTTTATCGACGATGTTGTAGATGAGGGAGGATATGAGGTGGCTGTTGTTTATTGGAAGCGTGACGGTACGCTTGCGATGCGATAGTTTGAGGCAAATACGCATCGTTATTTAGTTTGAATGATTGAAATCGGTAAATTTTGCAAATTCAAATGGAGCTTGTAATTCTTCAAAAGAATTACCTTCCAAACCTGTTTCATTTTGATAGGTTGTGATGAAAAGTGTAATAAATGACTTCGTTGTTTCTTGAAATTGTAACATTTGTTCATGTGTATCAGCAATTTTTTCTTTTGAGAAGCAAGAAAAATGCGCAAAATCATTACGAATAGTTAAATATGAACAAATATTATCGATAGTTAAATACGGTGCTATTTCATAAAATCGACTTCCATTTTTCCATTTTAATGATATCCCAGCATTATAGATTTTCACCGAATTATGTTCATTTTTTCCATGAAAAAGAAATTTTATTGAACCGCTAGCTTCGGGTGAATGTTGCTTATTATTATGGGGGTTAACACCAAAATCAAAAACTCCTTCTAATTTGCCAGTTATAGACATATCAAATAATCTATAACTACATAAAATTTCAATCGCTTGTGTAAAGTGAAGGGCAGATTTATCAAATTCTTCTAAGTACAATGAATCTGAACCTCGTTTCCATCTATCAAGAGCCAGCAATATTGAACCATAAGCGTTATTTCTCAGGTGATGACATTGAGATAAAGATTTAAGAATATTGCAATGTTTCTCTCTATAATAATTAAAATAAATACCTTGTTTTAACTGAGCGTTAATTTGTGATTGTGAATAATTAAATTTTTGCCACTCTATATAACAATTTGCTGCGGTTTTAATTTGTATCAGACGATTTCGCTCTTTTTCTAAGTCGTAATCTATAACTTTATCCTTTATTAGTTTACTAATTGCTTGTCCTACAAATTTATTGACAGCATCAAAATCTTGTCTCACCCAAAGCTCCTGAATGAGTGATTCTTCGCGGACATTATATATATCGTAAGGATTGGGAAGAATGTGGATAAATTCTGTTCCTGGCAAAGGGTATGTATTATGGTATTCTTCAAAGTCAACATAATAAATTTGGCAATCGGTTATAGATGCAGCAAGAAAAGAACCACCTATCATTGATTTTTTTCCACCTGAAATATCTACTCCAACTGTTGATTTTTCTCCTGTCCCTTCAGATGTTTTGTATTCATCTGAAATTCGTTTTACAATTTTAAAAACGTTATTTGGCTCTGTATTTCCTAATAAAATTGATCGGATATAATCATTATTTTTTGATACTGCTTTTACAAAAATGTAAATAGGATCATCATTAGAAAACTTATGAAGCGAAATTTTGTTATTAAAATCATTTTGTTTAAGTGTGTCTAAAATTTTTTCTTTTACGTGTGCGGTGTCCTTTGAATAGATTAAAACAAGTTTTTCTGTTGGACGAATGGTAAGAATTGATAATAGTAATGGGTCTAACGATGATCCTACAGTTACACATAGGCATTTTGGTGACGGACATTTTTTGTATCTCTTGTTATAACGTTTATTGAGTAATACAAGTGATCTCGGTAACAGTTCATTTAAAATCCAATCCTCATTATCTCTATTATTTTCAGCATCACTAAAAATTCTAATAAACTCATTCGAATCAACAGTTGTTATGCCCAGCTTTAGAAATTGCTCTGGAATGTATGTCTCATAATTCATATGAGGTCTCCTTCTAAATGGGTTTCACCGAAACTAAGATTAGCCCAACCCATTGGGTAAGTGATTTTATTCTTTTCTTTAATAAGCCTTTTAGTGTTAGGAGCAACAAGATCTTCTTTGCTCTTATCAGTTAGGCTAAGGTTTCGTATATCTTTTCTGTAATGTCGCCCATTATTGTCAATAATTGGAAACAGTGTTAGCCCCATTAAGCCGCTTCCATATCCTAACCTGAAATTAACCGGACTTTTCTTGTAAAAATCAATTACTTTTCCAACGCTTGATTCAATATGTTCAGAGTTCCCCCTCATTATAGAAGGTATCATTTCAGTAGAACTTGATGATGTATTTAAGTTTTCGTTTTTCTCATTGCTTTCTGCTAACTTATCATATTCAATATATAATGACATTAGAGTTACATTTTTTCTCTTTTCAAATACAGCTTTTTCAAAACGACGCTGAACATATTCCTCTCTTGTTTCTGTAATTTTTTCTTTTACGGTAAGCTTATCTTGTATTGGTGATGGCTTTTTTTCTTTGTAAAAGAAATGCTGTTCTTCCTGCCAAACAAAATTGTAAAATTTTTCAAGGCACGGTTTAATATCTGCAATTGATGAAATCGGTATTTTGAAATGAGGTGATTCTAAGCTGATTTTACTTGCAAATTGATTCAGAAGAATATGGTCAAGTGTGATTATAAAAGTACAAGTGGTTGAATTAGGTAGGTAACATTCACGATTTGAAATCTTCCAAAAAGGTTTTTCAAGTTCTTGATCTTTGTTTAGGTACAAAACAAAGATGTCTCTATTTTGAACTTCAATTTCAGAAGAATCCGAAACAATAATTGCTTTCATAAAATCAGTCAATGCACCATTTTTTTTGTCGAAGGATATTTCTCTATTACCGTCTGAAATTTTGAAATTCTGAAAAACCTTTTCGATTAAATCATCATCAAGTGTTTTATGCTTTTCGTTCAAACGAGAATTTATTACAGCACTCAAATATGTTGAATTTAAAAAAGGAATATAGTTTTCAAGAATACTATGCAGTATAGCTGTACGAATTGCACCTTTTATGCTTGTTCCTGGAATATATGCAGCTCCGTTACCATTGCGAATAAATTGTTCAGACTCATAAGATACATACACCGCTTTCGCTAGTTTCATATATATCTCTTCATTAATAGGATAGCTTTTCGAATTTAAGAATTTAGTTAATATTTCTTGAGGTGGATCATAATTAATGTTTTCCATAGAAAATTTCACATAATCATCAAGCCAGTTTTTTCCTAACAAGAATATTGATAGTTTTTGATCATCAAGAATAATAAGTTTTCCATTATATTGGACGGTATCAGAACCATAATTCGAATTACCTGCCGAAATATGAATGGGTGAAGTTGGGGTAAGAGTAACCGTAGATGTTTCAAATCGCTTCATTTCTTTTTTCCTTTTCCTTTACTTTTATTCAGTTGTAAGTTTTTATATGGTTCAGGAATTGTAACAAGGAATGTTTTTCCAAAACGATAAATAGGATGAGGGAAATCGGGAGGGGATAAATTAATGGTTATGCCTTTCGGGGCGATACTGTGTTCAAATACACTGCCTTCTGAAAACATTGAAACGGTTTGACGTTTCATTTGAAAAAAATTCTGAGTAGAAAATGTCCACCCTTTTCGAAGTATCAAATCGTGGTAAAAATCTTCATTTGAAGTCTTAAGTATTTCTATTTCATCATTTGAAGGATATGAAAGTGAAAGTGAACATTGATAATGTAAAGATGTTCCAAATAAAAAATAAAATGGCGAGTTTTGTTCAATTGAAATGAGAATACCATTCTTGCTATCACTATCAACTCTGAATCTCCCAAGACCCATGTTTCTTTCACCACCAAGTCCAAGACGATTTAACGAGAGTAATCCTTTGTTAAACTTATCCTTGATATTTTTAATATCTTTTTGGTTTTCATCTAAACCAACAAAAAAATACAAGCCAGCATTTTTATTTTCAATAAACGTTTGTTGACTTTGATAAAATATATTGCTTGCCGCAGTAAGTCTATCTTGGCTATGTTTTGCAATAATATTCTCTTCAAAGAGTTGACCGTAATCAAGCTTTTTTCGTAATTCAGTTTCATCCTTACTAAATACACCTTCTTCAGGTGTATGTATCAACCAATTCTTAAACATCTGTAAAGGAATCCACTGTGCTTGCTTGATTAACTTTTCAATTTTAGCTTTGTCTTTATGCTTTAACGAGTGAAGCCAAGCACAAGGGATTTTAGGCTTGGGAAGAAAGAATCCTATTTCACTATTGGAAGAGTAAAACGATGTGGAAGAAAGTAAAATATGTTCTTTTACTTTACTTAAATCCTCCCCTGAGAAAATACCAAACTTTATCCATGCGTTACAAAGAGCACTAAATAGTGTATCGGAATGCAGATACGGCTGAGCCTTTTCAACCCCGATAGCCATTTCGTCAGCACCAAACCGAACAGGTGTCGTAAAACTTAACTTAACAAGATAGTATTTCATTACTCGTCAAGGGATTGGGGTTAAACTTCTGGCTTGTAAAAAGCGGCAATATATTTCTTGATTTCTTCACTATCCTGATTTATTTTAATTTTTACTGCGTTAAGTGTGTCTATCGCTCCGGTTTTCTTTCCGGCCTCAGAACGCAAGATTTGCTTTGCTGTTGAAACGGTAACTTCTAAATCCTCAAATGAGACTTGTCCATATCCACGAGATCCGTTGCCGCCTAAGTAACTATATTCAACTAAAATTAGAGCCTCTATCAAGGCATTTATATCCTCAATCATTGTTTCTAAATAATCCTCAAATGATTCTTTTTGCTCATTTCCAAGACACAATTTTTTACCGGGACCTTCAATTATCTCAATATTATAGTCAAGGTGAAGTTTGAAGGTTGAATCTTTAGCAACACGTTCATTTGTTCGAGGATTTGCATGAGCAGAGAGTCTATCTAATGTGTTTTCTGATTTTATTTCCAGTTTGTAATCAATAGGGTATAAATCATGTACAACTAATCGGGCAGGAAAATTCAGTTTATTAGAGACTTCGGCCGTAGCGCCGAAAAGTCTTGAAAAATCATCTTGAAGCGCTTCGTTAATATCGTCTGCTTCATAACGAAATATCTTTTCAGTTCCACCGCTTCGATTGGATTGCTTGCCACGTGCTTTTTCTAAAAGGCTTCGCATTTTGCCTTTAAGGGAACTACCGGGTATATATGGTTTATTATCCGATGTTTTTATAACATATTTGTCAATACCGCCGATTTTAAGATCATCGTTTCCGCCTCCGATATGTAACCCCGTTTTACATATTAATGTCCCTTCAAGTTTAATTTGACCGAGAAATCGGATAGATAACTCTTTACGATTATCGTTTTTTATTAACATAATAATTTCCTTATTTCAATATTTTTTAATCATTTAATGCCTCAAAATGGGCAGTAATTGAATCGATTAATTTTAGAAAACAAACAAAATCATCTTCAGATTTAATTTTGTCAGCTTTTATTATTGTATCAATAAAATCATAAAAGGTTTTCATTTTCTCTGATTGGCGACTATATCCGTGAAGTAGGGCAATTCTTAGAAGTTTTATTTGTGATATTTTTTGTTCAATATTTTCTAAATTCTCAAAACTTTTAATCTCATCTACATATCGTCGTAATTGACTATATTTTAGCTTTTCAGAAAAGGCTTTATATCCGATGATTTGACCGTACTTAACAATACTACCGGCATCAATTTTTTCTAAGTTAATGCGGGTTAGATTGCTCGCTAATTCAGATCCATTTATATTTTTGGTATTTTCTATAGCCTCTTTCCAATCACTCGGTAACGATTCTTCTGTATATATTGCCATTTTTTTAACCTCCACGTTTTAATAATTCTGTCCACATAAGCGGTAAATGTAAGATAGGAAAATTCAAAATATTGAAGTGTTTTAGAGCTTCATTAAAACCATTTTCTTTTTTGTTAAACATTCCTTTATATTTTTTCATCAGCCAAAGAAAATGTGGGATATATAGTTGACCATTTTCATGCCACTCTCTTACCACTTCAAGTAATTGATAAACTAAGCTATTAGGCAAATCATCAATAAGAAGTCGTTTTCCATTGAATACCCCATAACCTTTAAAAAAAGATATTATATCTATTACCGTTTGCAAATCATACCATGAAATGCTGTGCATAATTCTATCGGTAATATCATTAGTTACAACTGATTCATACTTCCCCTTAATTTTTCGTTCGATTTCAAATGATGATGCAGAATAAAACAAGGCAATTCTGTTCTTTTTTCCTGTTTTATTCTTTTGCCCTATTTCATTCTTCCCCACATGCTCAGCCTCCCCCGATTTCCGTACCATTTGATAGAGTGGAAACTTTGGTTGGTGCAGTGTGAGGCCAGCCGATATTCCAAGTCCACCAGTAAAAAGAGAAAAGTAGCGTTGGATATCGAAAGCCAGCTCAGTCGTTTCGTCCCATGCACCCAGAATAAACAAGTCGTCGCCGCCAGCATAAATCACCGATACATTTCGCCCAGGTTTTCCATGCTTGTTATCCTTATCATATTCCTTTCCGACAATATCCGTTGCTACAAGTCTGCCGTCTAAATTCCCTGAACATATTTGATTGAGGTAAACTTTAAAGAAAATGTTAAGCATTCGAGATTTGGTGGAAAGCTCCGGCAAGCTTCCGATTTCACTAAATAAGTTACCCATATTGTCAACATCCATTCGTAATGCACCAATCAAATCTGCACCGCATGAGCTGGCAGCTAAACCTTCAAATGTTGCAGTATCTCCATTTCTTGGTTCTCTGCCTTCAATAGTAATAATCGATTCTATTTCGGCTTTTTGGGCTGAATCAGAAAGTTCTCCATGCTTTCGGGCGTAATCAGCATAAAGAATAGGGTCGCCGTTTCCATCCCAAGAATTAATGTGCCAGTATGGGAAATCTGCTCCGCTATTTTTGCTTAGATAGTAATAGCAATAGTCAAGGTTATCCTTTTTTGAATCTTTAGTAGGAAATTTCAAGTGGGACTTTTCTTCCAACTCTTTTTTGGAACGACAAATAAATCGACAGCCTTCAATTAGTTTGTCTCCTAAATTAAACTGATGATAACAACTTTCAGATACCCATGTTTTTGTTAAATCAGGATTTTGTGGTGGCATAACACCACCTGTTTCCAAATCTCTCATCTTATCGGGAGGTAAATCATCCCTTCGAGTAATCTGGCATTCTGTTTGCACGCTTAATTGCTCAGGCATTTGAGGCACAAAAAAACCTTCAAATATACCATCTGAATTTATATATAAAAACTCATTGATAAATTTGTGCCGTTTCAGTTTATTTAATTTATCAGCTTGGGATTGTCTTAATTCCTTAAAAGCCTCTTTTTTGAGCTGTTCTTCTTTAAATGACTTTGCATCTAAAGCTATAAAAAACTTTCCTGAAAATTCTTTATAAGCCCACCGGCTTAATATGTCCTTATAATTTTCAATTTTTTCCTTCAAATCATTTTTATTAGGTAGTAACAAACTAAAACCACCACCTCCGGAATAAATAATTGCATGGCGTTCTGATTCGAATTCTTGTAAGATTTCATATATAATATGCTCAGTCAGTAATTCCAGCATAAAAGAGCGGGCTCGCAATGTTTTAAGTGCTCCTTTTGATGAAATGGTATAAACTGTGTCTTGAATACCAGAAAAATCTGCTGTTACCAATAAAAATGGTTCATCTTTTTTTCCATTTTCTAAACTGTCGTTAAGGGCGGCAGCAGTTTTAAAAAGATCATATACCGGTATTTGATTACAACCTTCAACAGCTACAAAAGAACCATATTTTTCAAGAATAGTTAACGATTCACTATTTATATCTGGAAACATAATTGCTGTTTCTTCAGGATTAATAGGATAGTTGATGTTGTTGGTACAAAGAGATTTAGGCTCGAAATATTGGGCAGATAAAGTTGATGATTCAGAAAAAACCGATTGTAAAGATGTAAGATGTAACGGGCTTGAAACATCAATCTCAAGCAATTTAAAAACAGTTTGGTAGTCGTTTGGAACTTGGCAAGAACCTTCTTTCAAAAGTTTCAACCCAAGCTGAATTAAAGTAATGGACATAACGGGAACAGCTAAAGTGTTCTTTTGCAAAGAAAAAATCAATACATCAATAAAAATTTTATACGAACAATCCATCAGTAGCGAAGTATGGTGTCAATTCAGTCAAAAGGTAGGAAGGCAAGTAACATCATCATCGTTTCAACAACACATCAATCATGTATTCATGCTTTATATATATCGTTTTTTCCTCAGGTAATCAACAAAAAACAAAACTTAACCGTAAATCATAAATGATTTTTCAAGTATTTGCCCATTTAAACGAAAAAGCTATTCGGTCAGATGGTCGCATGAGTTAACCGCTTATAATAAAAGCGACAAGCAATATTCCATCTTAATCGCCAAGCTCTTTTTTCATGCGATCAATATCATCTGCTGTTACATAGTAAGCAAGCCGTAAAGAGATATTTCTCTTCGAGATCTGCCGTACCACCTCTTTACGGAATCTCTTTTTTTCATTTTCTCCGTAACAGGGTACCCGGGGTATCTGAAAAATTGAACCCAAACTTGCAACCTTTTTTGCAAGAGCAGCTACCGTTTTATTGTACATGACAAAAGCAAATCATGTGTTTATTATTTATAGACTTAGCATATTATAACACATCAAACTGTTCAATTTCCTCACTGCTACATGGAATAATAAGCTTATCATCGTCATCGTTGTCAGAAGCCTGAATTCGCTCGATATCCTGCCAAAACTCTCTCGAATTCAAGTGAGAGAGTGTATATCGTGTCTTTGAAGGAACTAATTTTATGGTACCAAGAATCCCTTGAAGTTCTGCCCGAGTGATGTGCTTGCGCCGAACAACCATGAGTGGAACAATCCGGCGATTGTCCGTTTTACATTGCAACACGACTGAGACGATGTGGTTAAGCCGTTCGTTTTCCTTTTCAGCTTTCTTGAGCTTTCTCCATGCTGCTACCGCAGAAAAAGCTCCGCCTATACAAATGAAATCGGAAACAAGTCCAATTATGGGAATATTATTATTTAAAAAAGAATATATGGGCATATGTCCGTTATCCTGGTTTTATTGTAAGATTAAAGTATAGGATACGTTATTCCGGGCAGAACAGGTAATTTTTTCTGTTTGTTCAGGGAGCTATAAAAATAGCCAGCCCAGCACAACATTCTCCCTTCATGAAATAATAAACGGGCTCTGAATCTCAAAATCTCGATTTCCATCAACGTCGACCCGCTCAACGCAGTTCCGGCATAGTACGTAATATCGTACCGAATCAAGTGGGTGCTTCGGATCCAAAAGCTTTTGCAGGCGCAGGCGCAACTGCGCGTAATTCTCTTCGGAGATGAAACACTCAAACACGCTGAACTGCACCGCTGAGCCATACCCTTCAAGGAGTTTATGGATTTTTGTCCTGCGCCGGTCGTTTTCGATATCGGAGGTCACGAGAATGAATTGCATGATATTTTTGTTCAAAGCAGTTCGGTATCATCGTCGCTCAATGAG
>CAIYWF010000194.1 GCA_903929845.1 uncultured Chlorobiaceae bacterium
ATGTGCATGGAATTAATATATTGATTAATTCCTTATAAAACAAATGCTTTGACGTAATTTACATGGGTACAAAACACACCAAATCGCTGTATTTTATCACAAATCAATAGATTATGTGGTTTTTGGCTGGGGAACTTCGGGTTAACCATCCAATCGTAAAACATTTTACCACAAAGTAACTGTCAGCAATGCTTCTTATATTGGAAAAGGCGCTGACTCATCAAAAAAGAGCGGCGCCTTTTTCTTCATAACGCTTTTTTTGGCCCATTTTTTCTTTCAGCATGAGCAGTACACTCCAGAGTTCCCTTGTCGATCCGTTTCATAGATCTGTAGATTATGTACGTATAGCCGTCACTTCGCGTTGCAACCGGAGATGCTCCTACTGCATGAGCGAGACGCATCAAGAGAGAACTGATGCTCACTCTCAACTGAGCAAGCTGGAGATCATGACTATCATCAAGGTGCTTGCCACTCTTGGTGTAACAAAGGTGCGGTTTACTGGCGGGGAACCTCTTCTGAGCATGGATATTGTAGAATTGGTTCGTGATACGAAAAAAATTGCAGGCATAAAAACGGTAAACCTGACAACCAATGGTCTTCTGCTCGACAGTTTTCTTCCCGGCCTTATTGATGCAGGTCTCGACGCCATTAATTTCAGTATTGACACGCTTGATCGTGAACGATATCATACAATAACAAGGAGAGACGAATATCGTCGAGTGCGCGACAATCTCGACAACCTTCTTGCAACGGCAGTCATTCCCACAAAAATCAACGTGGTTCTGATGCGCGACATCAATAGCGATGAAATTTTGCGATTTGTTGACTTGACCAGAGATCATGCCGTCACCGTTCGATTTCTGGAGTTGCAACCGTTTGACGACCATCAAATCTGGCGCACCGGAAAATTTTTCAGTGCCGATAAAATTCAGGAGTTATTGAAAAGGAACTACTCCGGGCTTCAGACCATCAGAGGCCACTCAACCCAGTATTTCAGCTATATCTTGCCTGATCATAAAGGATCGATTGCTATTATACCTGCATTTACAAGAAATTTCTGCAGCCAGTGCAACAAGATCCGTATTACCTCTGACGGCACAATTATCAGTTGTCTTTATGAGCAAAAGGGGGTGAAGTTGTTGCCACTGCTTCGCAGCAATGCCAGCCATGAATCAATCGCGGATCTGTTCCGGAAAGCAGTGTCACTGAAACCCCTGGACGGAAAGCATTCTGCCAAAGATTCCGGCAGAACAAGTATGTCAGAAATTGGAGGGTAGAACGTACCCTTATCTTTATTGGAATCCATCAGCTTGAAACACAAGAGCCATCCCTTTTTCTTTGAGATGGCTCTTGTGTTTTCTCGGCGTCTGCAATAATTGTCTCTTTATCGTCTCTGGATATGATTGATCACCTCAGCCAATCGGTTAATCTCATCCTTGGTATTGTAGAAAGCCAGTGATGGCCGTATTGTCCCTTCAACGCCGAACCTGCGTAACGATGGCTGTGAGCAGTGGTGACCAGTCCGGACAGCAATGCCCTCGCGGTCAAGCAGCTTGCCAACCTCTTCATTGGGAAGATTGTTGAGCACAAACGAGACCACACCAACCTTGTTGCGTGCCGTACCGATGATGCGCAGGCCCGGAATCCTGATAAGTTTCTCCGTAGCATACTCAGTCAACTCATGCTCATAACGGGCGATATTGTCAAGCCCGATTTTGCGCACATAATCGAGCGCCGCTCCAAGCCCAATAGCATCGCCGATCGAAGGCGTTCCAGCTTCAAATTTAGCCGGTGGCTCGTTGTAGATGGTCTCCTCAAAGCGCACATCCTGAATCATGTTGCCGCCCCCCTGCCACGGTGGCATAATCTCAAGCAGTTCCCGCTTGCCATACACCACGCCGATGCCGGTAGGAGCAAAAATCTTATGGCCCGAAAAAACAAAGAAATCAGCATCGAGATCCTGAACATTGACCGGAATATGGGCAACAGATTGTGCCCCGTCAACCAGCACCTTTGCGTCAAAGCGCTTGGCCAGTTGTATCATCTCCCTGACGGGCAGAATAGTTCCAAGGCCGTTCGAAGCCTGAGTCAGTGAAACAAACTTGGTGCGGGGTCCGAGCAGCTTGGTATACTCTTCCATAATAATCTCGCCCCGGTTGTTGACCGGCACAACCTTGATGCGCGCCCCTTTTTCCTGAGCCAGCATCTGCCATGGAACAATATTGGCATGATGTTCAAGAATGGAGAGCACAATCTCATCACCCGGCTGGACAAACTTCCGTCCCCAGGTCTGCGCAACAAGATTGATACCCTCCGTAGTCCCTCTCACATAGATAATTTCCGATGCTGACCCGGCACCGATGAACTGCCTTATTTTCTCTCGGGTACCTTCATAAGCATCGGTGGCACGAGCAGCAAGGGTGTGTGCACCACGATGGATATTCGAGTTATCGTTTGCGTAGAATTGTGCAACAGCATTGATAACGCTGAGCGGCTTCTGTGTTGTTGCTGCATTGTCAAACCAGACAAGCTGTTTGCCATGAATCTTCTGGTGAAGGACAGGGAAGTCCTTGCGTATAGTCAGAACGTCAAAGCCTTCAGGCTGATGAATTGGCACTTTAGGCTCACGCAGAAAGTAATAGGGCTCTCTGGGAGCTTCAGGCATACTGAATGGTAAAGAACTGCTGCCTCCAGGTAGTTCAGGCACTCCGGCAGGGGCCGATGTGCCACCGCGTAGCTTCTGAAACACTGCCTCAAGATTCGGGCTGCCCTGTTCCTGTTCAAAGGTTCTATACAGTTTTTCCGCATAGCATTGTCCTTCAGCAGATCCGCCGTTTGAGCCGGGAGATGAAGGAAGCTGCGCCTGTGGATTTATTGCCGGATTAGCTTCTGAAAAACGTTCAGCCGAGTCTGGCTTTGGAGGCAGGCTGCGCTGGATGAACTGGTCGAGCCCGTAAGAGCCGTCTGTGTTTTCAGAATAGTTCTGCTGATCGGTCAGTTTATTGGCATGATGTCCCAGCGGTTCCTGCTTTTTTTCAGGTGTGCCAGGCAAAAAATAGAAATCGTGCTCAGGTTCTGCAGGAAGCCCATCGAAAAGATAAGGAGGAGCTGATTCTCCAGAAAAATCCTGCTGCTGAAGATTGGTCGGAACGTTCCAGGCACCCGGTTCCCCGGCAAACGCTGTTTTATCATGTAAGATACCAGCAACCGAAGAAGGCGCCCCTGCGGCATCGGTTTCATATCGCGGAACAGTGCCAGCTTCAGGCACTTCATTGAACAGACGACTTGCAATCTGTGCAATGAACGCCGGGTTCAGCGCCTCACTTTCGATTCCCGGAATGTTCTCTTGCTCATATTCTTTAGGCATAAGTCACAAAGGTAATCTATAGAGAGACACCATGTTTCAGTCATTGAATCATGGCTGTCTCTCCATAGCAGTTAATCGCAGTATTATTTCGTTTTAGTGCCTAACAAGCGATGTTCGTAATCGTGATAGTAGCCCACTTCCACATTCTCAAGAATACCCAGAGCATCATCGGTCAGAACGGCCAGTGAAGAATAGAGAGTCAAAAGATAAGAAGCTACACCAAGCTTGTCGAGTCCCATCAGCCTTGCAGAAAGACTTGGGCTGATTTCACCCGGAATTCCGGCCTGATGAAGCCCAACCACACCCTGCTCATTTTCACCGACACGAACCAGAATAATGTTTGTTGTGGCTTGTCCCGACTTGTTGTTTTTGTTGATGTCAAGCTTGTCGCACGGAATAAGCGGTACACCACGCCACGTGAGTACAGGAGTTCCAAAGAGGTTGATGGTGGCAGGAGGCACTCCGCGCCAGGTGCATTCGCGCTCGAAAGCAGCAATGGCTTTTGGATGGGCGATGAAGAAGGCTGGTTTTTTCCACACTTTGGTGAGCAGATCGTCAAGGTCATCAGGTGTCGGTGTACCGTACCGGGTACTGATACGCTGTCCTGGATCTGCAGAATAAAGCAGGCCGAACTCCCGGTTGTTGATGAACTCCCACTCCTGACGCTCTTTGATACCCTCAATCGTCAGACGCATCTGCTGCTCAATCTGGTTGAAGGGTTCATTGTAGAGGTCGGAGACGCGGGTATGGACACGAACAACGGTCTGTATAGCCTGAAGCGAGTATTCACGAGGCTTGTTCGAATAATCGACATAGGTTTCAGGTATCTCGATATTTTCAGCAAATCCTGCAACAAGGTCAATGTGTTTTTCACCGTGAGTATTGACGGTGGAACGAATTTTCAGGTACTCCTCAACAGCGCTCTTAAAAGAATCCTTCAATGCTGGTGATTCCTTGAACAACTTTTCGATATCACCACTTGAAAGGGAGAAGAACGAACCTGGGGTAATGGTACGTATGGTGACTGATGAAGGTTTTTCAGAAACCAGCTCCTCATCACCGAAATACTCACCTTCAGAAAGCAGGGCTATCCGGAGATCTTCTCCATGCAATCCCTTGCTTAAAATCTCCACCTGACCGTGTGCAATAATAAAAATCTTGTGGCGATCTTCGCCTTCAAGGATAAGGGTATTGCCGAGTTCGGCATCCTCAAGGACAAATTTTTTGGCAATTTTGGCGATAATCTCTTCGTCAAACGAAGAAAAGAGCGGAATATTCTTCAATGACTCAGGACTGAAGGATGGTGTGCCCTTATGAAAATTGATACCAATTCTTTCGGGTTTCTGCAGTTCTATTTTTGTGCGGTTGACGCGGTAAGTGCCCGAAGATACATGAACCCAGGGAAGGAGCTTTAACAGCCACCTTGGGGTTATAGACATCATCTGTGGCGGAGTCTTGGTAGTATTCGCCAGATTTCTTGCAACATGGGTCGTTACACTGCGCTGTAACAGACTACTGGGTTCCTGTTGTGAGTTTGACATGGTCTCCTCGAATGGTTTATTAGTAGTTGTCGACAAAACAATATTTATTTCAGGTAACGATCATTCGCTACACCAAAAATCATTGTATTAAAAATTGACAGATTCGTCCTCAAACTGGTAGAGCAGTGTCGTCAGGTAACGTTCACCGGTATCAGGCAAAATAACAACGATCCGTTTTCCCTCATTTTCTTCACGCTGAGCAAGCTCCAACGCAGCATAAACAGCCGCTCCCGAAGAGATGCCGACGATAAGTCCTTCACTACGGGCCAACTCGCGGCCAGTACGCATGGCATCTTCATTTCGTACCTTGATGATCTCATCAATAATCCCGGTGTTCAGTATTTCAGGAACAAAGCCGGCGCCGATCCCCTGTATTTTATGCGGCCCGGGCTTGCCACCGGAAAGAACTGGTGAATCAAACGGCTCAACAGCAACAATTTTAATCTCAGCGTTCCGCTGTTTCAGTACCTCGCCAACACCCGTTATCGTGCCGCCAGTCCCTACGCCGCTGACAAAAAGATCAATCTTTCCATCAGTGTCCTTCCAAATCTCCTCTGCAGTGGTTGTGCGGTGGATCTCAGGATTTGCAGGGTTATTAAACTGCTGCGGGATAAATGAGTCGGGATATTGCAATTTCAGTTCATCTGCCGTTCTGATGGCTCCAAGCATTCCTTCCGACCCGGGTGTCAGAACCAGTTCAGCGCCAAGCGCTTTAAGCATGTTCCTGCGTTCAAGGCTCATAGTCTCAGGCATGGCAAGGATCAGACGGTATCCTTTCGCTGCGGCAATGAAAGCCAGTGCAATTCCAGTGTTGCCGCTTGTCGGTTCGATGATAACCGTTTCTTTAGTAATCAATCCCTTCTTCTCGGCATCTTCTATCATGGAAATACCGATACGATCCTTGACACTTCCTCCGGGGTTGAAATATTCAAGCTTGGCAATAATAGTGGCTTGGGCTTGATGCTGTCGATTGAAATTGCCAAGTTCAAGTAACGGGGTATTCCCGATCAAATCAGTAAGCCTTTTAGCAATATTAGGCATGGCTACAGAGCTTTATTATAGAGGCCGATAATGCGGATGCCAAAGATTAGTGCCGCATTTACATGGCAAATGTATACTATCAATAAGGTATATCCAATAGAGGAAAGAGGTTTTTTTAACAATTGTTTACTTTGAAAATCTGAAAATTAGAGTATGATTTTATCTAACCTTTTTATGGGAGGCAATGTCCAAGAGTTAGGGCATTTGGAAACCTGCGATTAAATTGTTAACAATTGCAAAAAAGCCTATCTTCGATGCTGTTTATATAGCATTTCCTGAATACCAACACGAAATTATGAGGAACGCAACCCGATCCATCGCAGTTCTGATGCTTGTCGGAATGCTTTTGCAGATAAACTGCGTTTTCATTTGTTATGGGCTTTTCTTTTTAAACCAAAAGGCAATAACTGAAACCGTCTGCGAAAAGAAGACGATGGATTGCTGCGGCCACTGTTTCCTCCATAAACAAATTGCTGCTTCGACCGATTCACAAACAGCATCAACAGAAAAACAAGCACCAACCAAAACGCTGGAAGAGTTGCTCAATGCGATGCCAGCCCTTCTGCCTGACATGCAGCACGTTCCGCTAACCGCAACCACCGCCTTTGGATTTACCTCAAGCCACTCTTCCTTTTTACTCGACGGCATCTTTCGCCAAATCGACCAACCACCCAAGGCATAGCTTCATTATACAGAGTTGAACGCATCAACCCCAAAATCGGGGTTATGATCTGTCGTTCAAACTTTTGATGCACTTGATAGAGTCAAGTTTGGCATCTTAACTCTCATTCAACCCGTAACGATGAAGTGTCTTCCACGGATAAACAATTTTTAGTCTAATAATCTCGAAATAATCCCTATGAAACTTTATATAAAACCGATCGCATTTTTTCTCCTCAGCGCAGCAGTTCCCCTGTCTGCATTTTGTCAGGATGCAATAAGCCCGGAAATCGTTATTACCGGGACGTCAGAAAAAGCAGTTGAGCCACTGGTCTCCAAACGTTTGAAAACCAGTGATACAGCGTCGTTACTGAAGAATGAACCGGGAGTCGCACTTGCCACAGGCGGAGGCGTTTCAAGCCTGCCGATTGTTCACGGACTGGGAGACGATCGTTTAATAATATACGTGGACGGTATGTGCCTGACATCTGCCTGTGCCAACCACATGAATCCGCCGTTGTCGTACATTGCACCTTCAAACGTGAGCAGAATCGGAGTTAAGGCCGGTGTTTCGCCAGTCAGTTACGGCGGGGACAACATAGGGGGAACCATCCACGTTGAATCTGATGAGCCGGTTTTCGCTCAACAAGGTGAGGGAACCAAGGGGTCAGGCAGAGTTTCGACCTATTACAGAAGCGTCAACCAGAGCACAGGGGCTGCATTTTCGGGCGCAGTGGCAAACAGTAACCTCAGCTTTGGAGTTACCGGATCCATCGATCACGCCAAGGACTACAAGGACGGTCATGGCAATACCGTAACATCAACCTATTACGAATCGCGTAATCTTGGAGCCACGTTGGCCCTCAAAGGCGACACCAGCCTCCTGACCCTCAAGGCAGGCCATCAATCAATTCCTAATGAGGGTTT
This sequence comes from uncultured Chlorobiaceae bacterium, assembly GCA_903929845.1. GTDB lineage: Bacteria > Bacteroidota > Chlorobiia > Chlorobiales > Chlorobiaceae > Chlorobium. The sequence goes on from CAIYWF010000194.1 coordinate 7,537, forward strand.
TGTAAACCAGTGGATGGACCTGGTCGATAACAACGCCTCGTATATCAATATCGGCTATAAGGACAGCTTCAGTTGGGGAAAACTTGATGCCAAAGCTTTCTGGGAGAATACTTACCACAGGATGGATTCCGGCCAAGATAAACTGGCGATCCCTGCTGTTCAAACCGGAATGACCTATATGCCAATGGAAACTCGAGGAATAGACCTTGGCTATTCGTTGAAAACGGAAATTCCATTTGCTGAAAAGAACATCCTTCGCCTCGGCAACGAATTCCACCGCTTCACCCTTAACGATTCATGGCCACCGGTTGCTGGCAGCAACATGATGTCGCCGAACACCTTCGTAAACATCAATGACGGCCGTCGTGACCGGTACAGCGTGTTTGCTGAATGGGAATCAAAAATAAGCAAAGAGGTAACAACAATTCTCGGTGTGCGCGACGAACTGGTGCAGATGAATACCGGCAGTGTTCAGGGGTACAACATGATGTACGCTGCTGATGCCAACGCCTTCAATGCTCAGGCTCATGCGCGCAATGACAATAATCTGGACATAACCGCTTTGGCCAGATTCGAGCCTGCATCGAATGCTGACTATGAGGTCGGCTATGCCCGCAAAACCCGTTCACCAAACCTCTATGAACGCTATGCGTGGTCAACAAGCTTTATGAGCGCAGGAATGATCAACTGGGTTGGTGATGGCAATGCCTATGTCGGCAATCTCAACCTCAAGCAGGAAGTTGCCAATACTGTGAGCCTTTCGGCAGACTGGCACGACAATGCACGCAAGAACTGGGAGTTGAAGGTAACACCGTACTACACCTATGTCAATGATTACATTGATGTGGATGTGTTAACTCTCAAATCCACCGGCAACACGCTCCAGTTCGCCAATCACGATGCAAGGATTTATGGGCTGGACGTGTCGGGAAAAGTTGGCGTATGGGATAACGGCAGCTTTGGGCACGGCGAACTTAGTGGAACCCTTGGTTACGTGCACGGCCATAACTCAGACACAGGGAGCTCTCTCTACCACATGATGCCTTTGAATGGTAATCTTACACTGGAACAGAGAGTTTCGAGATGGACAAATGCTTTGGAGCTACAACTTGTCGGCGATAAAACAGAGGTAGACGCTCTTCGCAAAGAACCGACGACTCCGGGATTTGCATTGCTTAATCTGCGCACTGCATACCAATACAAAAACCTCCGGCTGGACGTTGGTATTACGAACCTCTTCAACCGGTTCTATTACCTCCCGCTCGGTGGTATCAACTACGACCACAACCTCGCAAACTTAAGACTCACCCCATTCGAGTCAGTTGCCGGACAGGGCCGTTCGTTTAATGTTGGATTAACACAGACATTCTAATCTTCAAAGAAACATCATCCCTGATGGGGCAGGCATGAAATCCGCCCCGTCAGCAAGGTGAAAGCACGCTAATAAAACTGAAAAGCAGTAATTCACGTAACAATTTCAACTCATAAAGTTCGAACATGAAAGGAACCACGCTTGATATCGCCGCCGAAAACCGTGCACGGTTAAAAAAGCTTTTCTCTGTCTCCGACGGTGCACTTCTGCTCTGCCTCGACTTCGCTTTCCACGGCAACGACCAGCTCAAAGCCAACGCAGCGCAAACCTTCAACTCCCACAACATGCAGAAGTAAAAGCACAACCAGATTCGCCTTAAAACGGTATAAGGTGGAATAATCCCTATGACAGCAATAGATAATAGTTTTGACGAAATAAAGGGCCTGATTGATCAGGCGCGCAACAATGCACTCCAAAGCATCAATATTCACTTGATCCAGCTTTACTGGAATATTGGTGCATTTATCAGCGATAAGCTTGCGGTGTCGCAATGGGGCGAAAAAACAATTGAGCAACTGGCCGACTATCTGCACCGCTTCGGCCCTGATTATACAGGGTTTAACCGAAGAAATCTTTACAGGATGCGGCAGTTTTATGACGCGTACGCTGGCAATGAAATTGTGTCGCCACTGGTGACACAATTAGGCTGGTCGCACC
>CAIYWF010000195.1 GCA_903929845.1 uncultured Chlorobiaceae bacterium
AATTCGATACCCACCTGAATCACTGGATGAAAGTCGGCAACAAGGCAATCCTTCGCAAAATTGAAATGATTTTACTTGAACTGGAAGAGCACCCTGCCACAGGCTTAGGTAAACCTGAAGCATTGAAAGGAGAATTTGCGGGTCTCTGGTCAAGAAGGCTTAACCAGCAGCATCGCATGATCTTTGAGATTATCGATGAAACTGTAACCGTTTATGTTCTGTCCGCCAAAGGCCATTATAACGACAAATAACCCGTTATAGCAGATCATTTACACCCTGCCAAGCGTGGGGCGCACCAAAGCCGGGTATGCTATGAGTTGATTCGTGATATGAACTCTTTTCTTTCTGGCAAAGAGATTCTGACTGATGTCAAATGAGATGAGCGTCATTGAGTAATATCTTCCAAATGACAGCTTTTAATTTCAGAGATTTTGTGCAATTTTAGATCGTTCGTTACAAGGGTTAGTTTGTGAGTTATTGCGGTTGCGCAAATAATGGCATCCGGGAGTTTCAGTAAATATTTTTGACGCAGTGTTATCGTAATAGTCTTTATTTCCTGATCAATATTTATTATCTCGATTAGTTTTAAAAAATGTTTAATTGCCTTTTCTTCATTTGAACTCAATTTACTGTACGACAAAAGTTCAAGTTCATTAACAAATGAAATAAAAACGGCAGAACTATCATCTTGTAATTGTTTCGGCTGATTTAAAATAGATAGCTACTTCCACTCATTACGTTGCTCCTCTTGAAATTTTAACGGATCAACGCTTAGAGATTTTATCGAACCTGCCAGCTTATTCAAGCCTCTGATATTACTTGAGTTACGGTCAACAGATATAATATGCACCTTATCATGTGGCAGTAATTTTATAAAATTCATAAAATCTTTGCTGATTACATCATCAATTTGTAACTGAATTTTCATAATAAATGCTGTCTGAATGATTGATTGCCACAGTCCTCATTCCTCCTTGCGGTGTTCATTGAACGCTTATCTTTTCAAAAATATATGATTTTGCTGCAAAAGTCACACAGAGTTTGATCCGAAATGCCAGGATGGCTGAAAACCAGGCCTCGCATCCCCCACATCACTCCCTCTTCAGTTGATGGGCATCGGTAAAAAAGCGGCGGTAGCCTTGCTGCACAATCAAAAACGAAGTCACAGCCACAGCCCCGGTTATGGCGCAGAGTATGGCAATCTGGTACCGGACAGCAATGATTGGTTCTGTCCCTGAAAGAATCTGGCCAGTCATCATACCGGGTAGGGCAACGATTCCGGTGGCCGCCATCGTGTTAATGGTTGGGCGCAGGGCAGCACTGTAGGCATTTCGGATGGCCTCCCCGGCGGATTGTCGGGAAGTGGCGCCAAGAGAGAGGGCGCATTCAATCTCTTCGCGCCGTTCATGCATTTCTGAAGAGAGCCGTTCGGCGGCAAGGCTTGCACCGTTCATGGCGTTGCCGAAAATCATGCCTGCCAGAGGGATCAGATAGCGGGGATCAAACCACGGCGAGTAGCCGACTACCAAGAGACAGAAATAGAACGTTACTCCTCCGCAGCCAATGATAATGGAACTCCCCACAACACGATAGAAATTTGGCATCCGTTTCTTGATCCGAGATCCAGCTACCTGGAGCGAGAAGCCAGCCATTGCCAGAAGCATGAGCACTACCGGAAGCGGCGAATTGACAGCAAACACCAGATGCAGCAGGTAGCCGACAGCGATGAGTTGAAAGAGCATACGGATTGAACTCCAGAGAAGCTGTTTTTCATGGCCAATATGCTGCAGGCGTGCAAGGGCCAGCGAAAGCAGAATCAGCGCGTAAGCGTAGACCAACTGGATCACATCCAGCGGAATGATGTGCGGATTGTTCATGAGAATGATTTCTGTTCTCTCTCAGGTTTTGCCAGAAAATTTCTGAATGTAGTCGTTTGCGGCATTGCGAGCATCTGTGTGCCAACGCCCTGTTCTACAATCTGGCCTTCTTCGAGGTAGATCAAGTGATTGACGATATGTTCAGCAAGATAGAGGTCGTGTGTCACCACAATAATGACCAGATGTTCACTGTGGCAGATGTTGCTGAGTGTGCTGGCCAAGCGTGCCGTTGAAGGACGATCGAGGGCGCTGGTTGGTTCATCGAGCAAAAGTACTTCTGGATGGTTGACAAGCGCACGAGCCAGATTGACTCTCTGTTGTTCACCCCCGGAAAAGGAGCGGGCATCCCGATCCAGCATCTCCGAAGAGAGTTGAACGAGATCAAGAACACGGGCAATTTCATTGCTTCCCGCTGAAGGTGGAGCCATGTTGCGAAAAAGAAAGGGGCGTTGCAGGTTCTCAAGGAGCGTTCCTTCAAACATGAAAGGCTTTTGCAGCACCATGGCAATTTTTCGACGCAGCAGCAGCGGGTCTATGGTTGCAATGTTTTGCCCATTCAGTAAAATTGTGCCCTCTGAAGGATCGTCAAGACGGTTGCACAGTCGAATCAGGGTGCTTTTGCCGCTTCCTGAAGCTCCGATTATTCCTGTTATTTCGCCCTGCCGGGCAGTAAAAGATATCCGGTCAAGAATCGCCTTAGTTGTACCTGCCGGGCTCAGCTTTGTTACCCCGACATCAATGAACTCAACAAGTGGATCATTGCCGGATTTTTGTTGCTGATTCATGTCCATCCAACAATCAGAGTAAATGATAATAAATTCGTAAGTTCAGGGAGTTTATACGTTGACCTGAGCCCATTCCGCCGGGAAGAGGTGCCACTCTTATTTGCTCTCTTCTGGTAATCGCACGGTTGACGATTTAACTACCGGTATTGTTTCGAACCTGTTGTAGGCGAAGGTAATTCCGATCGCAAAAGCCATTGCTCCGACACCGAGGAGAACATCATAATATGGCGGAGCAGTAAGGTTGTTTATACGTTTGACAGATAAAGCTTCTTTATTTAAGAAAAGCGAAAAATTGACGTACGTAATATACCAAAAGACTCAATGCTTTAATTATCTATCTCTGTATTTACAAAGATGTAACAGAATGGAGGCAAATGCTTATCTTCTGCAATACAGTTACTACTCTTGCCCTCTTTAACCATCAGTATTATATTTTATCATGTGGTATGATTTTCAGGTATTCAGGAACAGGATTATTCCGATGCTTGCCATCGGCATACTCTTTTTACAGGTAATCTCCTGTACGCCTCTGATCAAAGAAAACAAGCAGTATCCATACGCCACCGTTCCGGGAGACTCACTCCATACAAGAATTTATACACTGAAAAACGGACTTACCGTCTATATGAGTCCATACAAGGACGAGCCGAGGATCTATACCTCCATTGCGGTCCGTGCAGGCAGCAAGAATGACCCTGCCGAAACAACCGGGCTTGCGCACTATCTTGAACACATGCTCTTCAAAGGAACAGATTCCCTCGGCTCGCTTGACTATTCAAAAGAACGCATTGAACTCGACAAGATCACTCAGCTTTACGAGCAGTATCGTTCGACCTCCGACATCAAAAAAAGAGTGGCAATCTACAAGGATATCGACAGCATTTCCAATATTGCCGCCCGCTTTGCCATTCCCAACGAGTATGACAAACTGCTGAACTCCATCGGAGCACACGGCACCAATGCCCACACAGGACCGGAAGAGACCGTCTTTGTCAATGATATCCCCTCCAACAAGCTCGATCAGTGGCTGACCATCGAAGCCGAACGGTTCCGTAACCCGGTCATGAGGCTCTTTCATACGGAACTTGAAACCGTCTATGAAGAGAAGAACATGGGCATGGACAGTGACCAGCGCAAAATATGGGAAAACCTCTTTGCCGGACTCTTCAAAAAACACACTTACGGGACCCAGACCACCATCGGCAAGATCGAGCACCTGAAAAACCCCTCGATCAAAAATGTCATAGACTATTACCGCGCCTACTATGTACCCAACAACATGGCGCTCTGTATTGCGGGGGATTTCGATCCAGATGCCACAATAAAACTGATCGACGAAAAGTTTTCAGTCCTTCAGCCGAAGGAGGTACCCCGGTTTACACCTCCCGTCGAAAAGGCCATTACCAGGCCAACCGTCATCAAGGCAAAGGGCCCGGAAGCAGAAGAAATCGTTATCGGATTCCGCTTTAACGGCGTCAACGACACCGAAGCAGATTACCTGACGCTGATCGACAAAATCTTGTTCAACCAGAGGGCCGGGTTGATCGACCTCAACCTGAACCAGCAGCAGAAAGTGCTGGATGCAGGTTCGATGCTGGTCATGATGAAAGATTATTCCGTCCATACCCTCAGCGCAAAACCGAGGGAAGGGCAGAGCCTGAACCAGGTCAGAACGCTCTTACTTGACCAGCTCAAACTCATCAAAGAGGGAAAGTTTCCTGACTGGCTGATCGAGTCGGCAATCAATGACCTGAAAATAGAGGAGCTAAAACAGTACGAAAGCAATCAGGGCCGAGTCGCCGCTTATGTCAATACATTTATCTGGGGCATGCCGTGGCCGAATCAGGTACGCCAGTTCGAACGACTTGGGAAGATCACCAAGAAAGAACTTGTGGCGTTTGCAAGGAAACATTACAGCACGAATTATGTCGCAGTCTACAAAGAGCATGGTATTGCGGAGAGTGAGACCAAAATACAGAAGCCTCCTATCACACCGATCAAGATGAACAGGAACACCTCGTCAACTTTCGCAACAAAAATTTTGGCCAGGAAATCAGAAAAAATAAAACCCTCTTTTGTCGATTACAGCAAGGATATCACCTTTCTCGATGTTAACCCTTCGGTCAAGCTGCATTATCTGCAAAACCGGGACAACGAGCTTTTCTCGCTCTATTACGTCTTCGATATAGGAAAAAACAACAGCCGGAAAATTGATCTTGCGCTTGATTATCTCTCCTATTTGGGCACGTCGAAGCTCACACCCACAGAGTTCAGCCAGGAACTTTACAAGATCGGGGCAAACTTCTCGGTCTTCACCTCCGAGAATTACCTCTACCTGCAACTTTCAGGCCTCGGCAAAAACGCTCCGGCCGCCATCAGAATGCTTGAAAATCTGTTGACCGATGCCAAGCCCGACGCAGATGCTCTTGAAAAGCTCAAGGCCAGCATCCTGAAACAGCGAGCCGATGACAAACTCTCGAAGGAAAAGATACTTTTCGAGGCAATGAACAATTATGGCAAATACGGCCCATTGTCTCCATTCACCAATGTACTCAGCAATGAAGAACTGAAAAAAGTGAGTCCTAAGGAGCTGCTTGATGAAGTACATAATCTCCTCCAATATCAGCACCGGGTACTCTACTTTGGACCTGCTTCTTCGACAGAGGTGCTCAGCGAACTGCATTCGGTGCGCCACTATCCGAAATCATTCAACATCCCTCCGCTCTCCAATCCTTTTCCGGAACTGGAACAACCTGATAATCTTGTCTATATCGTTGACCACGAAATGACCCAGGCAGAAGTAATTATGCTGACCAGGGATGAAGTGTACGATCCCTCGATGGTGCCGCTGGTCACCCTCTTCAATGGATATTATGGCGGTGGAATGTCCTCTGTCGTCTTTCAGGAGCTGAGAGAGGCCAAAGCCCTTGCCTATTCGGTTTTTTCAGTCTACAAAGCCCCGAAACAAAAAGGAAAGCACAACTATATTATCAGTTATATCGGCACCCAGGCAGACAAACTGCCAGAAGCACTCGAAGGGATCAATAACCTGATGCTGGATCTGCCGAAATCACCCGAACTGTTTACCGCAAGCCGAAACGGTATTCTGCAGAAGATTTCAAGCGACCATCTGACAAAAACCAAAATTCTTTTCAATTATGAAGATGCTGTCAGGCTCGGTCACCGCTATGACATCCGAAAAGACATTTACCGGGATGTACCGGCAATGAGCCTCGACGATGTCGAAAAATTTCACAGAAAACATTTCAGAGAGAGGCGCCATGTCATGCTGGTGCTGGGTAAAAAAGGCAATCTTGACATAAAGACCCTTGGAAAATATGGAACCGTCAAGGAGCTGACGCTCAAAGATGTTTTTGGCTATTGAACCGGTTTAAAGCCAGTTTATATTATCAAGTGATCCCTTTCAAAAAAACTGACCCAGACAAAAATGAATGCGCTGGAAAGAATAAAAATAATCGTCAAAAGAGAGGAAGGGTATTAAATACGATTTCGATGAAAAACAGCAGAAACCGGGATAGAAGCAGGCCTGGTTTCTTTAACAGGAGAAAAAAGGTGAAAAAAAATATTTGTTTAGCAGCAGGAATTGCAGGAATCCTTCTTGCCACCGCTCCCTCTGTTGTTCAGGCTGCCGGTAGAAATCATGTTCATGGATGGGGAGGACGACCATATTGGGGATGGAGAGCCTCATATTGGGGATGGGACCGTCCGTATTGGGGATGGAATGGAGGGTATTTGGTTATTGATACACCTCCAAGTTTTGAAGTTCTGCCAGATTACGGGTTTTCAGTTTCTATAGGAACTCCCTACGACATAATCTACTACGACAATCTCTACTACATCTATAATAACAATGACTGGTATTCTTCTTCGTTCTACCGCGGACCGTGGGTTGTTATCCGGGAAAGCAATCTTCCGGAAATCATAAGAAAACATCGCATTGAGGATATAAGGAAAACCCGTGATATTGAGTCTCACACTAATGCCCATCAAGAGAACAGGGGTCATCGTGGCGATATAAATAGCAGCAAAAATCAAAACGATACTCATAGTGATCGTCGTTCAAATGATAGCGAAAAAAAAGACAACTGATTTTTCTATGCCTCTATGCACAGTAATGGAGGTGTATCATAACCGCATAAAATGTAACGAATAAACTGATAAAGCGATGAAAAAGACATTAATGACATTATTCGTTGCTGGCGTAGCTCTATGGGCAAGACCAGCTTCCGCTGAAAATATTGGGGATAGCAGAAAGGCCATACCGGATTCAGCCATAGAAGCAGGGAATGGCGTATGGTCACCATCACCATCAGTTGTCTATACTCGCCCAGGCAGGTGGATAGCTCCAGCTTCATCAACTTCAGGAGCATACGTTAGTGCAAATATTGGTGATGCAGAAATAGATAATGTTGATTATTTCGGCAACTATAACGATTTCCGACACTCTAGCTCAGGCTTCACCATGCTTGGAGCTGTGGGCTATGGCTTCAAAAACAACGTTCGACTTGAGGGAGAAGTTGGCTATCAGACGGACGACAGTAATAATGAATACAGGAGAACTGCAAATCGAAATATTTCAGTGCTCTCTTTGCTGGCAAATGGCTACTATGATATCCCTGTATTTGGCGCTGCTCAACCTTATGTAACTGCTGGCATAGGGTTAGCTAACGTCAAAGCCAACGCTCTTTCCTTGCCGGGTGGGCCGCATGACTTACCCTCGATCAATGAAACCGCACTGGCTTACCAGGCAGGTTTTGGATGTACAATCCCTCTCAGCAAAAGCATAAAGCTTGATGCCCGTTACCGCTACTTCAGAACAAATGTCACTGTGGATACCGCCTTTGAAAACAACAGCTTATCAAGCAACAGTGTACTTCTTGGTCTAAAAGTTGGCATCTGATTACTGAAGTAAAAGTACCTCCGTGAAGAAATTACAGAGGAATACAAGTGCAAATTTTGAAGATATATCATCAAACATAAAGGTCAAATCATGAAAAAGATTCTAATAGCCATTGCAGTCTCTGTGCTCACCTTCCAGTCAGCTCATGCTGAATTCAAAACCGGAAATGGACTGGTAACGGTCTGGAGGGAATATTCAAAAGCCAACGCCGGGAATCCATACAATGAGAACGATGACGGGTTTTATACTGGATATATTGCGGGCATTTGCGATGCAAATACGCATACTCTTTTCAACATACCAGAAGGAGCAACGATAGGTCAAGCTTGCGATGTTGTGGGTAAATGGCTGGACAAGCACCCTGAGGAGTTGAACAAACCGGCAAGACAATTAGTGATCCAGGCATTGAAAGAGGCCTTTCCGGTGCACAAACTGCCAATGGACCTGAAAAAATGACCAAACTAAATACAAAAAATGATTGATGTACTTTTTGTTATAGGTATCTGCTCCTTTGCTTCGTCTGTTTCTGTCTTTGGCATGCTGTTTGTCCGCAAAAAGATCGGGCATGCTGAACTGGCCAAGCATAACGATGTTGCTGGATTCATTCATGCAATCATTGGTACCATCTATGCGGTTTTGTTAGCTTTTGTTGTTATCGTGGAATGGGAAATCTATCGTGACACACAATCCAAGGTAGAAGTGGAAGTTGGAGCTATGGCCTCCATTTTCAGGGACTCGAGGGTATTCAGTGATCTGAAAAAACGTACTTTGATCCAGCAAGAACTGATGGCTTATGCAACGACGGTAATTGATGAAGAATGGCCGCTGCTTGCAAAAGAACAGTCAAGCGAGAAAGCCCTTGGTCAGGTACACCAGATTTTCAACTACGTCGCCGACCTCAAGCCCCAAAACGATTACGAAAAACTCTGGTATCAAGAACTCATTACGAAAGTCAACAAGTTCAGCGATGCCCGAAACGAGAGAATACTTTGCTGTACGGAGGGTATTCCCTTTTTCATGTGGTGGATTATGATTCTTGGGGGAATGATCACCATAAGTTTCAGCTTTCTGTTTGGTACCGTCAATAAAATTCCCTACGCGTTCATGGTTGCTTCCTTATCATGTATCATTACTCTTGTCCTGTTGCTGATTTATGCTTTGGACCATCCTTTAAAGGGAATCATCTTCGTCAAGCCTGATGCCTTTATCGAGGCGATGAAGCATTGGCGACTGTATTTGTCACACGGATACTAAGGCCAGTTGAGCCTGCTGCGCAATCCTGATATCATGAAGGGTGAAAATATTTCAGCTCCCTTCACCCGTTGTTGTATATATATGTGTCGAAGCTATTGAGCAGTTTTATGTTTTTCAAACAAGAATATCAGGAAAGCACCGGTGTCAGGAATTCTTAAAATAGCATTGAAACTGCTTGTCAACGACAAGAGCAAGTTTATCGCCCTTTTGGTCGGTATTACGTTTGCCGTATTTCTCATGATCATGATGATGTCGATGTTTTCCGGCATTTTAGCTCGCTCCTCATCATCTGTTTATAATATCGGAGCAAAAATATGGGTCATGGATCCAGCAGTAAACAACGCCACCAGCAGTATCCCCATGCCAGATTATGTCCTTTCGAATGCGCGAAGTATTCATGGCGTTAAATTTGCCGTTCCTGTCTATTTTGGCAACGCACTGGTAAAGCTCAAAAGCGGCGCTTATCAAGCAGTCTCTGTTGTTGGTCTTGATGATGCTACCCTCTATGGCAGACCTGAATTGATCGAAGGAAAGATTGAAGATATATATGCAGAATCCGCCTTTTTTGTGGTGAAGGATTCGGAATTCAAAAAGCTTGAAAGTCCCACAATTGGAACTGAATTTGAAATAAACGATCATCGGGGTCTTGTCGTTGGTTTGGCAAAAGTTACTTCAGGGGGCCTTTTTGGCATCCCTACGGTCTACACGACCTATAATAGAGCAATCACCTACATCCCTTCGATGCGCTTTACCACCTCATATATTCTTATTGAACCAAAAAGTGAAGCCGATATCCCCTTTATTCAGCAGCAAATCAAAAAACTTGGCTATCAGGCGCTTACCCGCGATCAGTTTGTCAAGAAAATCTCTGATTTCTATACCTACCAGACAGGTATGGGCATGAATGTCCTGATGATGACGGCAATCAGTTTTATTGTTGGCCTTTCTATCTCCGGCCAGACCTTCTATACCTTTATCCTCGAAAACCTCGAACGGTTTGGCGCCTTAAAAGCCATTGGAGCCAAAGGCCACGAGCTTATAACCATGATTCTGTTTCAGGCATCATTTACTGCGCTTCTGGGCTATGGACTCGGTGTCGGGCTGGCCTCAGGCCTTATGATTCTTGCCAAG
>CAIYWF010000196.1 GCA_903929845.1 uncultured Chlorobiaceae bacterium
AGGTGAAAAAAGAGATGATTGCGGCCATGGAAATGTTTGGCAATCCTTCCAGCATGCATGCATACGGGCGTGAAGCAAGGGCAAATGTTGAGGATGCTCGCCGGAAAGTAGCTGATTTTATTGGGGCGCAAGAGAATGAAATTATTTTTGTCGGAAGCGGATCGGAAGCAAACAATACGGTGCTTTCGCTTTTTGTCTGCTCTTCCAGCCAGTGTATTCCGGGCTCAAGACGTGGCACCATCATTACCACGAAAATTGAGCATCCCTGTGTGCTTGAGACCTCTGAGTGCCTTGCTCATCAAGGCGTAAGGGTAAAATACCTTAATGTTGACCGGTACGGTAAAATAGATCTCGATCAGCTTGCCGGTATGCTCGGAGATGATGTCGGTCTGGTCTCCGTCATGATGGCAAATAATGAAATCGGTACATTGCAGGATATTGAAGCCATTACAAAAATGGTTCATGAAAGCGGTGCTTATATGCACACTGATGCAGTTCAGGCAGTCGGTAAGGTTCCTGTTGATGTTCGAAAGCTCGGTGTCGATTTTCTTACTATTTCGGCTCATAAAATATACGGACCAAAAGGGGTCGGAGCGCTTTTTGTCAAACACGGAACTCCCTATTGCCCTTTAATCAGAGGAGGTCATCAGGAGCGTGGTCGGCGTGCCGGAACTGAAAATACTCTTGGTATTCTTGGAATGGGAAAAGCGGCAGAGATGAGAATGAACGAAATGCCGGAAGAGGAGGAGCGGTTGCTTCTCTTGAAGCAGGTATTGAAAAAAGGGATCGAGGAGAGTATTGATGATATTGCCATAAACGGGCACCCAACAGATGCGCTTGCCAGTACACTTAACGTCTCATTTACGGGAGTTGAGGGCGAGGCTATCCTTCTCTATCTTGACCTTGAAGGCATTGCGGTTTCTACTGGATCGGCCTGTGCATCAGGTTCTCTTGATCCTTCGCATGTTCTTCTTGCAACGGGAGTCGATGCAGAGCTTGCCCATGGATCGATAAGGTTCAGTATGGGACGAGAAAGTTCAATGCAGGAGGTGGAGTACCTGCTTAATGTTTTACCACCAATAATTCAACGAATCAGAAAGATGTCAACGGCATATATTAAAGGAGGATTGCATGCTGCAAGCAGGTGAATGGGCATATAGCAAAACACTGAAGGAACATTTCATGAACCCTAAGAATATTCTGCAGGGTGAGGATACCGATGCTTTTGATGGCGTGGGGATGGAGGGTAATCTGCAGTGCGGGGATCAGATGATGGTGGTCATAAAGGTGGACAAAGAGAAAGATACTATTACCGATTGCCAATGGAAGACCTATGGTTGTGCCAGTGCGATTGCCAGTACTTCGGTTCTTTCAGAAATGGTCAAGGGCAGGACGCTTGATGATGCGTTTCATATCTCTCCCAAAGAGGTTGCCCTTGAGCTTGGAGGCCTTCCGGATCACAAGATCCACTGTTCTGTGCTTGGCGACAAGGCATTGCGAGCCGCCATCAATAATTATTATACCCGCAATGGCCAGGAGGACAAGGTTAAGCAGGAGCAGGCCAAGGTGATTTGTCAGTGCATGAATATTACCGATCATGATATTGAGGATGCTGTGCTTGAAGGGGCTCGCACCTATTTTGAACTTCAGGAGCACACCAAGTGTGGTACCGTCTGTGGTCAGTGCAAGGATGAAACTGAGGTGCTGCTCGAAAAATACAAGCACATACATTTTGGTGCATGAGGTAATGAGGGACGAGAGAGGCAAAACCTTTTTTATCCATACGTTTGGATGCCAGATGAACCAGGCGGATTCTGGTATTATAACAGCCCTTCTCCAAGAGGAGGGCTATGTTCCGGCAGAACAGGAGGCGGATGCAGGGATTGTAATTCTCAACACCTGTGCCGTGAGGGAAAATGCAGTTGATCGTATTGAGCACTTTTTGCAGCGCCTTCATGGCCAGAAAAAAAGAGATAAAGGGCTGATTGTCGGGGTTGCTGGCTGCATTCCTCAGTACCAGCGGGAGGAGATGTTTTCATTGTATCCTGCTATTGATTTTCTTGCAGGCCCGGATACCTATCGAACCATTCCCTCACTGGTTGAGCAGGTTCGCAGCAGCGGAAAGCTCGCATCACTGGAGTTCAACTCTGCCGAAACCTATGAAGGTGTTGAACCTGTGCGGCAGGGAGCTACCAGTGCTTTTGTTCCCGTTATGCGGGGTTGCAACAATATGTGTGCCTATTGTGTTGTGCCGTTTACCCGGGGCCGTGAACGGAGCCACCCCTTCAGTGCGGTCATGGGAGAGGTAGAAAAACTGGTTGCATCCGGCTACCGCGAGATTACCCTGATCGGTCAGAATGTCAATTCTTACCATGATCCTGAACAGGGCATGAACTTTGCATCCC
>CAIYWF010000197.1 GCA_903929845.1 uncultured Chlorobiaceae bacterium
ATCACGGTTACAAAAGCTCCTTAAATCGTTATATTAATTAATTTTAAATGGTGTTAACTTTTTCAACAACCGGACACCAGTGATGAAAAAAATTTATTTGTTACTCGCAGCAGCATTAGTAACCGGTTTCTGCGCTCCCCCTGCATCGGTTGGACAGACTTACATTAGCGGGAATGTTGGCAACTCCTGGATGAACGACATTAAGGATGGATTTTCCAAATACGGCATGAATAACGGTGTCACTGCGCTCGGAGCAATAGGGATAAAAGAACATTGCTACCGCTTTGAAGGTGAACTGGGCTATCAGACTAATAGTGTTGACACATTGTATATCCCGTATTTTCAGTCTAATTCCACTGGAGATATTGAGACATGGTCTGTTTTAGCCAACGCCTATTATGACATCTCTACCGGTTCAGGCATCAAGCCATACCTTACTGCTGGTGCAGGTGCTGCTCGTGTTCAATTTGAGAACCTCGGGCTTCCTGGCTTAAGGTGGTCCGAGCATGACAATGTCTTTGCTTATCAGGTTGGTGCCGGTGTTGAGATTCCAATAAGCAAAGGTGTGAAGCTTGATGCCCGTTATCGTTACTTCTCAACGGCGGAATTCACGTTGCATAATAACCAAAGTCGCCTGTCAAGCAACAGCGCCCTTGTTGGCTTAAGATTTGGACTTTAAGCGTAACCCGGTTTTCTAAAGGTTAGACTGTTTATTTCGATCACTTGTTTTTAGGGTGTTACATGATTGGGAGGCGGGTGAGTTGTGCAAACAATATCCTGTGCTTTATTTTGGTTCTTCTTGGAAATCGTTTACCCCGCAGCTCTACTGCGGGGTAAAATTCATGTTTAGGAATTGCTTTACGAAGCACAGTAAGTTTGCAACAATAAAATGGACGCCTTAGGATATACCTTTTCATGGAAATAATGGCATAAAGCTGACGGCCTAGGTCGGTGATCGCGGTACAAGGGAACTCCTGGAATCAATTCTCAAAGATGAAGAGGGGCGCCTTGATTGGCTTGAAGCAAAGATCAACCAGAGCAGCCAAATGAGTATACAGAACCTTCTCGCTGATCAATTCGTATAACCAATGACCATTATGAAAAAAGTGCTGGTTGCCGGTGCATCTGGATATCTCGGCAGATATGCGGTGAATGAGTTCAAGGAGCGAGGATATTATGTCCGGGCCTTGGTAAGAAATACCGAAAAGATCAAAACGCCAGGCCCTAACATGGAACCGGCTATTTACAACATCGCTGACGAGATTGTAACGAGGGATGTAACATCACCGGAAAGCCTCAATGGCTTATGTACAGGGATTGATATTGTTTTTTCTTCGCTTGGTCTGACATCGCCCGATTGGAAACACAATAACTACGATGTTGATCATCTTGGTAATAAGCGAATTCTTGATCAGGCTGTGACAGAAAAAGTTTCAAGATTTATCTATGTCTCTGTGTTCAATGAAGATAAAATGCCTGATCTTCCTCTGATCAAGGCACATGAACTGTTCGTTGCCGATCTGAAAGCCTCTGGACTTTCATGGGCCGTTATACGTCCTAATGGTTACTTTTCAGATATGGGTCGTTTTTTCTCAATGGCTCGAACCGGACATATGTTTATGGTGGGTGAAGGGGAGAAAAAAATGAATCCCATTCACGGAGCAGATATCGCAATGGTTTGTGCTGATGCGGTCAATGGCGATTGCCGGGAAATAGCAGCAGGAGGCCCCGATATCTATACTTTCAGGGAAATCATTGAGATGGCGTTTGTTGCCTGTAGCAAATCAACCTGGATTACGCCAATTCCCTTATGGCTGGCCGAAGGATCTCTCATGGGAATCGGACTCTTTAACAGAAATCTTGCCGACATGATGTCATTTGCCGTGGAAGCTGTCAAATTCGATCATGTGGCACCTGCTTACGGAAGCAGGCATCTGAAAAGCTTTTTTGAGGAACTTGCCATTGCCCTTAAATAACCTTATATGCACCGGGATACTGAAACAGTCCGTCTTGAAGCCTTTAGTGATGGGGTATTTGCCATCGCAATGACACTGCTTGTCATTCAAATCAAGGTTCCTCGCCATGAGGTAGTCGCAGTCAAAGGGCTTGCGCAATCTGTTGCAGCTCTTTGGCCAAGTTATTTAGCCTTCTCGACCAGTTTTATCACCATA
>CAIYWF010000198.1 GCA_903929845.1 uncultured Chlorobiaceae bacterium
TACACCATCAATGACCGATAATCAAGATATCCAGAAAAGCTTTCTTGAAACAGTAAAGTTCGATGAAAAAGGACTTGTGCCGGCAATTGTGCAAGACCATGAAACAGGGAAGGTTCTCATGATGGCATGGATGAATCGGGAAAGCCTTCAAATGACGTTTGAAAAAAAGAAAGCCTGTTACTGGAGCCGCAGCCGCAAGGAGCTCTGGCTGAAAGGAGTGTCTTCCGGAAACATGCAGGAAGTGCATGACATTCTGATCGATTGTGATGGCGACACTCTGCTGCTGAAAGTTTCCCAGACCGGCGGAGCCTGCCATGTAGGCTATCACTCCTGCTTTTATCGCAAGGCCAAGGATGATCTCTCAATGGAAATATGTGATACACTCATGTTTAATCCGGAAGAGGTTTATGGCAAAAAAAGCTGAAACAAAGTCCCTTCTGCGGACAAAGTCGAGAGGATCAATACGATCAATGTTTGACGAGGTAGCCCCTACTTATGATTTCCTGAACCATCTTCTCAGCTTTGGCATCGATAATTACTGGAGAGCAAAAGCTGCTGGTAAGGCAAAACAACTGCTGGGCAAAAACAGCGCCCCAAAAATTCTTGATGTCGCCACCGGAACGGGTGATCTGGCTGCTTCCATGGTAAAAATCGCAGGCGCAAAAGTGACGGCGCTTGACCTCTCTCCCGAAATGCTTGTCATTGCAAAAAAGAAGTATCCACACATTACCTTTCATGAGGGATATGCGGAAAAGCTGCCATTCGGCAACAGCAGTTTTGATGTTGTCAGCGCAGGATTTGGTGTAAGAAATTTTGAAAATCTTGATGCCGGAATGCGCGAGTTCCACCGCGTTCTGAGGCAGGGCGGCCATGCGCTTATTATTGAGCCAATGATTCCGCGCAATGGTGTCATGAAAAAGCTCTACCTGATATACTTCAAAAAAGTACTGCCGAAAATTGCTGGGTTGTTCAGCAAATCCTCGTTTGCCTACGATTATCTGCCAAACTCCGTCGAACAGTTTCCGCAAGCGGAGGCGTTTACTGCTATTCTGAGAAAAAGTGGATTCAAGAGTGCAGAATATTTTCCGATGACCTTTGAGACGTCAATTCTCTACGTCGCAAAAAAATAGGGCGCGGCTACAACATTGCCTCGAACTCATCCTCTGAAACCACCCTTACACCAAGCTTCAGCGCCTTATCGAGCTTGCTGCCGGGATCATGACCGGCGACAATGAGGCCGGTTTTTTTGCTGACCGAGTTCACGACCCTGCCGCCCCGCTCCATCACCAGTTCAGAAGCTGTCTGACGATCATGGCGATCAAGGCCGCCCGTAAAGAGCACTGTAAGCCCTTCAAAATTTCGGTTGATCTGCGCTGCTGACTCTAAAGCACTCAACTGCAAACCGGCAGCATTGAGCTTTTCAAAAAAATCAGGTACTGAGGGTTTGGCAAAATAGTCACAGATGCTACGAGCAACCACTGGCCCGATATCTGGAACAGTTGAAAGCTCCTCCTCACTTGCCTGCATCAAGGCATCAAGCGAAGGACAGGCTTGCGACAGCTCACGGGCGGTCGCGCGCCCGACATGGCGGATACCGAGGGCATAGAGCAGGCGTTCGTAACTTTTTGCACGACTCTCATCAAGAGCTCGGACAAGATTCTGTGCCGACTTGCGCCCCATCCGCTCAAGGTTTTCAAGCTGCGGCTCCTGCAAAAAATAGAGGTCACCAACATCCTTCACCAGTTTGATGGCAACAAGCTGATCGACCAGCGCTTTACCGAGGCTCTTGATATCCATGGCATTTCGCGAAGCAAAGTGAAGCAGCCTGCCCCTGATCTGCGCCGGGCACTCCTCCTCATTGGGACAGTAATAACTCACCTCACCCTCCGGCCTGGAAAGCGGTGTACCGCACTCGGGACAATTCGATGGAATAACAATCGGCAGAGCATCGGAGGGCCTCTCCTCAAGCACAACGCTGATCACCTTGGGAATCACCTCGCCTGATTTCTCAATGATGACCCGATCGTGAACCATGATGCCAAGACGCTGAATCTCATCAAAATTATGGAGCGTCGAGCGTGAAACGGTTGAACCAGCAAGAAGTACCGGCTCAAGCTCAGCTACCGGGGTAATTGTGCCAAGCCGTCCTACTTGAAAAACTACAGCAATGAGTACTGTTCTTGCCTGCTGCGCCGGGTACTTGTAAGCAATTGCCCAGCGCGGGCTTTTGGCGGTTGCGCCAAGTTTGTCCCACAGCGTCACTGCATTCAGTTTCAGCACCACACCATCGGTCTCGTAAGGAAGCTTCCACCGCTTTTCTGACCACTCGGCTATAAACTCATTGATATCATTCAGTTCACGGCATAACTGGTAATAGTTTCCAGTAGAAAAACCCAGTTCTTCAAGGAGCTTAAGTCTGCTAAAATGCGCAGTGGATTCATCTCTGATGCCTTTGAGATAGTAGGCAACAAAGCTCATCCGGCGACGGGCAACCTCGGCAGAGTCCTGCAACTTGAGCGTGCCCGCCGTGGCATTGCGGGGATTGGCAAAACGCTCCTCCTCGGGACGGCTTTCGTTCAGTTGCTCAAAATCCTCTTTGCGCATAAAGACTTCGCCCCGAACCTCTATCTCCCCGACATCACCTATCTTGAGAGGCACCGTCGGAATAGTTCTGATGTTGACTGTAATATCGTCTCCCTGAACGCCATCTCCACGTGTAGCGCCACGAACAAGTAATCCATCGCGATAAAGCAGGCTTATGGCCACCCCGTCAAATTTCAGCTCGGCAACCATCTCCTGCTCATCCACCCCTTCGAGAGCAATCAGCTTTTTTACCCGATTGTAAAACTCCTCCACCTCGCCAAGGGAGTAGGTATTCGAAAGACTCAGCATCGGTTCACGGTGAATAACCGACACAAACTCTTTCGTAATCGCTCCGCCAACTCGCAGTGAGGGACTGTCGGGCGTGACAAGATCGGGAAACTGGCGTTCAAGAGCGATGAGCTGTTCAAGCAGCTTGTCGAACTCGTAGTCAGAAAGTTCCGGTCTCGCTTCAATATAGTAGAGGCTGCTATGATGCTCAATCTGCTTGCGAAGGTGAGCTATCCTCTCGGAGGCATGAATGCTGTCGGTCATCTCTTGAAAACGTTATCTGACTGGTGAAAATGCCCATCCGACAATATTTTTGAGAAAACCGAGAGAGCCCTGCACACCAAGTTTCTCCCAGGTTGCCATCAGCACTTTGGGATAGCGCCATCCAAGCCGCAGCATGATTATTGCAAGCTCCTCAATCTTCATTTCATCACGAAACATGGCCTGACGATAGTGCAGAGGAAGATCGTCGAGCACAATCATCACCTCATTCATCAGGTCGTTGACAAAATTCGGGTCATCGGTTGCCGCGTTAAAACACATATACTTCATGAGATTTGCCATAGAGGCAACATTGGGCTCATAGGCGCTGATCTTTTCGAGATGCTTTTTCGAGAGGTTATTGTCGCTGAGCGCTCGGTCAAGATCGCCCGTAAGATGGTAAAGGTTGCGAACCATCGATCCAAAACCACAGAAGGTGAGCGGGGAGCCCAGTGACGCCGCATCGCCGAAAAGAATGATATGGTCATCGGCAATTTCCCTGGTGCGGTCGAAGCCGTCATGACAATAGGCTGGAATAATACCATAGACCGGCCGATGAATCATAAAAACATTCCCAGGCTTTTTATACTCTGGAAGAATCCTGAAGTAGGTCTCAAAAAGAGCGAGCAACGACTTATCGTTCGGGGAATCAGCTTCATCATAAAAGAAGAGGTAGGTGATATACTTCTCCCCTTCAGCAGGAAATCCTTCCCAGATAAGCTGCCGACCTTTTCCCGGTGCAGTTTCGGCAGGCCCTGTTGTGGCAAGAATTTCCCCAGTTTCGAAATCGATGTCATCAAAACCGCTCGCTATGGTGCCAACCGTCGGACAAACATGGGTCTGGGGAGAGCCTTCGTTGAGCTGCATGGCGATGGGCGAGAGTATCCCCATAACATCCACCAATACCTTGGCTCGGTAATAAAACTTTTTTCCCTGATGATCCTCAATTTTTACAACAATATGGTTGTCAAACTGGTAACAGCAGAGAAAGTTACTCCCGGCAATGATCGTACTTCCTGAAGCGGCCTGAACTTTCTTTTTTGCCAGCCCAAGAAGCTTGTCTGCATCAACAGCACAATCAAGCACACTGTCCATGACAAGCCTTTTCTGGCTGCCGTCAGGCTGGTAAAATTCAACCCAGCCGTTTTTGTACTGACGAACAATAACCGAATCAATCTCACTTTCAGTAAAAAGACCAATAGCCGAGAGATTGAGAAGCTCTTTTCGGGAAATATTCCAGTCTCTGGTCGATTTTGCAGGAGTCTTGCGGTCAAAAATCATCACCTTCCGGCCATACTTTCCGGCCATCACTGCGGCGTGGAGCAGGCTGAGGGTTCCGCCAGCATAGATCAAGTCATACTCACCACTGATCACAACATCTTTTGGAAGATCTCCTGACGGCAAAATCACCTTTTGAACAGGCTGTTTCAACCGCTCCCAGTAGCGATCAAGCTCAATGATATTATGAAGATGCTGCTCGCCATCCTCAATCGATGAAAATGCCTTGTAAAGATAAGGCTTTGACTGCTTGATGCTCTCGAGTAACAACGACATAGAACAAATATGGTAATATTGTACTTTTCCGTCACGCGGGCTGTTCGACCCTTACCCGTAACTGCCGGTCGCTTTCTATCTTTCCGTCAACAAGTTGAATCCGCCGTCCGGCATGGTTGGCAAACTCCTCATCGTGGGTAACAACAATAACCGTCTGCCCCTGTTCCCTGTTGAGCCGATCAAAAAGCTGATAAACATTTTTTGCTGAACGCGAATCAAGATTGCCGGTTGGTTCATCACCAAGCAAAATTTTCGGTGCGTTGGCGAGAGCTCGCGCAATGGCAACCCGCTGCTGCTGCCCGCCTGATAACTGGCTTGGCTTGTTGGTATACTTGTTCTGCATATCAACCATGTCGAGCAGTTTCATTGCCCGTTCCCTGATCTCTTTTCGGGTGCGCCTGCCGTTGATCATCATCGGCATACTGACATTCTCAACAGCGTTAAACTCGGGCAGCAGAAAGTGAAACTGATAGATAAATCCTATTTTTTCATTCCTGATACGGTTCATCTCCGTCTCATTTTTTTCAGTTATCTCATCTCCATCAAGCCACACCTTGCCTGCGGTCGGTTTGTCGAGACCGCCCATAAGATAAAGCAGTGTCGATTTTCCAGAGCCAGAAGGCCCTGTAATGGCAACAAACTCCCCCGAGTTTACAACCAGTGACAGATTTGGAATGATAGTCTGGCGTATAGCCTTGGAGAGTCCAAGCTCCTTGCGGATATTTTCTAGCCGGAGAATAGTTTCAGCCATCAGTTACCGCTTTCGTTGTTCTGGATTTCCAAGAGTACCATTGCCAGTCATGAACAAAGAAGCAACAGCAAAAAGAATTATATTATAATAAAAAAAGGCGGGAAAGAGTATGCGGTATTTGCTGCAGCAGGCAAGAACTATAAACAAAGATTTATTGTGCCTATCCTGGATACTATCGCCACCTGCCGTCTGGAACCTGCCGTATCCCTGCACCAAAACATATAGTAATGAAACGGGTCAGGACGGTATGGTTACTAAAAATTTCCTGACCGCGAGAACAAACGCTTCTGGCTGCTCTTCTTGTGGAAGATGTCCGCAATCGGGAATAACGACAAATTCAGCGTTTGGAAGCTCACGGGCAAGACGGATACTTTCCTCTGTTTTGACCGTAAGATCGTGTTCACCTGTAATAACGAGAGATGGCCGCGACATGGTTTTCAGTCGTTCATCCAGTCTGAGGTGATGTGTCTCAAGAAAAAGCTCCCAGAACGCTCTTGACCAGTCACCAATCATCAAGTCACTGCGAAACGCGCTCAGAACATCGCTGCCAAGCCGTGCCTTGTTGTACCAGAAACCGCGAATATTACGGTCATAAAGTCTGGTGATAAGAAACTTCATCAAACGGGAAAAGATGGGAGTCATGGCTTTCATGACAGGCTTCATGAACGCAGGTATTTCACTGGTTGCATAACCGCTGTATATCATTGCGCCAGCAAGCACCAGACCGTCAACATGCTGCGGGTAGCGCAACGCCGTCAGAAGCGCCATCGTGCCGCCTGTTGAATTGCCAACCAGCACCGCTTTGTTGAAACCAAGTTTTTTCATCAGCGCTATTACCAGATCACTCTGGGCTTCAGGAGTGTAACTGACCCCGGTGGCTGTTGAAGGTAACGGGCGTGAGGTAAGGCCAAAACCAGGACGGTCGAATGCCAGTACCGACACGCTCTCTGCCAGCCTGTCAAACACAAGGCGCCATGACCTGAGACTTAAAAAACTGCCGTGCAGCAGCACAACAAGCGGCTGTCCGCTACCGGCCAGCCGGTAATGCACCTTGAACCCGTTAACGTCAAGAAAGCGGCTGGTGGCAGTAGAGTCCAGTCGCTCCTTGAAAGCATCATCAGATCCCGAGGCACAGTGTTTTTCTTCTCCAGTCATATATTTGATATTTTGTTAGCCATCTGGCAGCTCCAGGAGTTTCCTCTATAGATGATAAACACTTATTTTATAATTGGCAACGCCGTAATGATTAACAAGCGATTCTTCACAAAACAAGATTAAAGACAAACCCCACCAGCATAATCCCCACCGCCACTACACCAGCAAACACCGCAATAAGCTGGGGTTTGAGCACCTTGTGGAGAATGATCATTTCCGGAGCGGAGAGGGCAATCACACTCATCATGAAGGCCATCACCGTACCAAGTGCGGCTCCCTTGCCGAGCAGCGCCTGCACAACGGGAAGAATACCTGCCGCATTCGAGTAAATGGGAACGCCGATCAGCACGGCTGCGGGAACCGACCACCAGACGCTTTTGACCATGAGTGATGCCATAAAATTCTCGGGTACATAGCCGTGAATGCCCGCGCCAAGCCCAACACCGAGCACAATGTAGAGCCACACCTTGCCGACAATATCGCGAACGTGCCCGATGCCTTCCTGTATTCGCAGGGGTACGCTCATCACCTCGCCTTCCACATCAGCAGAAACGGTGCTTTCCTGCAGTTTCTGCACCCACTCTTCCAGGTAACGCTCCATATTGAGTTTACCGATCACCATGCCTGCCAGAATCGCCACGGCGAGCCCCATACTCATGTAGAGCAGGGCAACTTTCCAGCCGAACATCCCGAAAAGAAGCGCCAGGGCAACTTCATTAATCATCGGCGCTGCAATAAGAAACGAAAAGGTGACGCCAAGCGGCACTCCTGCCTGCAAAAAACCGATGAAGAGCGGCACTGCGGAGCAGGAACAGAATGGCGTCACAATACCGAGAGTCGCCGCCATAATGTTTCCGATCCCGGTACGCTTCCCTGAAAGCAATGCGCGGGTGCGCTCCGCAGAGATAAAGGTATGCACCACTCCCATCAGAAAAACCACAACCGTCAGCAACAGCAGCACTTTCGGCACTTCATAGACAAAAAAGTAGAACGCCTCGCCGAAACGGTTTGCCCTGCTGACCCCCAAACCCTGAAGCAGCAGATCAGCAAAAAGTTCAAGATTATGGTAGAGCAGGAGCCACAGCAGTGCGGCAACAAGAATGCCTGTCAGCCATTTAAAATTTTTCACGAACAACAGCCTCCACTGCTCTTCTCCTTGCTGCCATGGGTGCCAGAACAGCAACCTTGTGGTTTTGCCGTCAACAAATCCCTGATCTCATCATAAGATGGAACACGCCCTTTTGAGAGCACCTTCTCATCGACAACAAGGGCCGGAGTCGACATAACGTTGTATGCCATGATCTGCTGTATATCCTCCACCTTTTCAACAACAGCATTAATGCCCTCTTTGGAAATAACATCTTTAACCGCTTCAGCAAGCTGATTGCACTTTGCACAGCCACTGCCACTGCCACTGCCAAGTATTTTTACTATTTTCATAGTGGTATTGTTTTGTTGTTATCGTAACTAAATGATTATTATGAACATCTGAATTCCCGATCGTGTGTAAAAAATCCATCAAAAAACGCATAGGCTTTCAACCAGTTTTCGCGATCAATACAGTAACGAACTTTCGGAGGATTTATCTTCCCCTGTATCAGCCCGGCTTCGAGCAACGCTTTCAGGTGTTGTGAAATAGTTGATTGTGCCATTGGAATAATTTCTGTCAGCTCACCGGTAAAACAGCATTTTTGACTGTCAAGAAGCTTCAATATCTTTATTCTCACCGGATGGCTGAGCGCCTTGGCAAACACTGCCATACTCTCTTCTTCACCACTATACTCAACTGTTGACAATGTTCTCTGCATAATAAACCCCCTTGTTAGTTTATCGTAAATATACGATAAACCCATCAAAATACATACACATTTTATGGAATTGTGGATTTCCGTTTATACTTTCAGTCAATCCACTTGCCGTTACATATATCAATCACGTTATCACTGCTTTCGTAAAGCAATTTGCTTCTCTCCCGGAGAGTTTGAGGAAGAAATTCGCAACAAAAACACAATTTTTTATTACGTTTAGCCATGGAAATCTGATAATCAGAGAGAAAAAGCGTAAACTTGAGCGCACTCTATCTTTTTTTTCAGCATAAACCTCTTTTTTTTGCACGGGGATATATAACTATTGCTATAACGAGTTAATAACAGGAACAATGCTCTGTCAACTGTCTGACTACGACATCAATCGGTTTATCGAAGAGGATGTCCCTTATGGTGATCTGACGACCTTACTGCTCGGCATCAGCGATATGGAGGGGAAGATCACCTTTACCAGTCGTGAAACAACAACACTCTGCTGCACGGAGGAAGCTGCCCGTGTTCTGGAACATTGCGGAGCATCGGTAACCTTCTGCATGCACAGCGGCACAACGGTTGACGCCGGGGTTGTCATCCTTTCAGTCAATGGGCCTGTCGGCGCTCTTCACGCAGGCTGGAAAGTGGCACTCAACCTGCTGGAGTATGCTTCTGGTATTGCCACCCGTACAAGAAACATCGTCAATGTGGTAACAGAGGTCAAGCTTGGCATCAGAGTCGTCACAACCCGAAAGTCCTTCCCTGGAACAAAAAAAGTTGCTATCAAAGCCATCATGGCTGGCGGTGCACTCCCCCATCGGCTCGGCTTATCAGAGTCTGTGCTTGTCTTCAGGCAGCATACCGCTTTTTGCAGTGGCCTGGACAATTTTCTGCAAACCATAGCCGAACTGAAAGCCAAAACACCGGAACATAAAATCATTGTTGAAGCCGAAACTGCGGAGGAGGCACTGAAAATTGCCGCTGCGGGCGTAGATGTGGTTCAGATTGACAAGCTCACCCCTGAAAAGCTCTCACAGCTCGTCAGTCAGCTTCATAAAGTGGCTCCCGGTATCACTATCTCGGCGGCAGGCGGTATCAATGCTCAAAACGCCTCAGCTTATGCGGAAACCGGGGTTGATATTCTTGTGCTGTCATCGGTCTATTTTGGCAAGCCATCTGATATTGCAGTTTCAATGTCTCCTCTACAATCATAAAAATTACTCATGAAAAACGCATTCCGCTTTATCACGACACTGCTACTCGCTTTTTTTTCGGCCGCTTCCCCCCTTTTGGCTGGTGAGATCAGTGTTACAGCCGCTTCTGACCTACAATATGCCATGAAGGATATCATTGCCGCATTTGAAAAAACTAACCCCACAGACAAGGTCTCGGCAGTTTTCGGCTCTTCAGGAAAAGCTGTATCGCAGATCGAGAATGGCGCTCCCTATGACCTGTTTTTTTCTGCCGATATCAGTTATCCAGAAAAGCTAAGGGCATCCGGGGCGGCAATTTCAACGCCAAAGCCATACGCTGTTGGGCGTATTGTGGTGTGGGTAACCAAGCAAAGCGGGCTTGATGTCCGTAAAGGCATTAAGGTGCTGCTGGATCCAAGAGTTAAAAAAATAGCACTGGCAAATCCGGTGCATGCACCTTATGGCAATATAGGTAAAGAGGTTATGGAGCACTACGGGATATATGGCAAGCTTCAGGACAAACTGGTGCTTGGAGAAAATATTCAGCAGACTGCCCAGTTTGTTGAGACCGGTGCAGCGGATGCTGGACTGGTGGCTTACTCGCTTGCGCTTGCTCCTGCTCTGGCAAGTGTCGGAAACTATTTCCTTGTTCCGTCAGAAGCACACAACCCGATTGTTCAAGGCTATGTCCTCCTGAAACCTGCGTCAGGAAATGCTACCGCTGCAAAATTTGAAGCTTTTATTGCCTCGCCCGCAGCACGGGTAATTTTCAGGAAATATGGATTTTCACTCCCCAATGAATAAGCTGACAGCTCTTATTACCGGGATTGAACAACATGAGTCGCTTTTTCTCATTGATCTTGACGCATCGGGAATTCCGCTTGCCATGCTCTTATTTGACCTGAACCCTGTTTTTAAAATCGGCAGTCGGGTTCATGTTCTTTTTAAGGAGAGTGAGGTTGCTCTGGCAAAAGAGCTTTCAGGCGAAATGAGCTTCAGCAACCGATTTACAGCTACAATCGTGGCAATAAACCCCGGCGGTATCCTTGCTGATGTCTCCCTTCAATGCAGAGCGGGTGAGCTTGCCTCCATTATCACCATGAAATCTGCCAAGCGACTTGAATTGACTGAAAAAAAAGAGGTTACTGTGCTTATCAAGGCAAGCCAACTCTCACTGGAGGGACAAAATGATGATTAATCCTGAACCTCTCTATCTTACTCTGAAACTGGCAGGATTGACAACAGTAATTCTTTATGCTATCGGCCTGCCTGCAGCATGGCTCCTTTCGCAGAGCAGGATGCGCTTGAAACCTTTGCTTGAAGCTGTACTTGCTTTGCCGCTGGTGCTGCCTCCTTCGGTGCTTGGCTTTTATTTTCTTTTGGCATTCAGCCGTCAAGGTTGGCTTGGTGCTGCATGGGAAAGGATATTCGACCATCAGCTCGCGTTCAGCTTTGACGGCTTGGTTCTCGGATCAGTTATTTTCAGCCTGCCCTTTATGGTCCATCCACTTCAGGCAGGTTTCAATGCGGTACCCCGCAACTTGAGTGAAGCGAGCTATAGCCTGGGAAAATCAAAACTTGAAACGATCATAAAGGTTGTTCTACCCTCTATGAAAAGCTCACTCCTGACTGGTGGTGTCCTTGCGTTTGCCCATACCGTTGGAGAGTTTGGCGTGGTGCTGATGATCGGCGGCAGTATTGAAGGCAAAACAAAAGTAGCGTCTATAGCCATATACGATCTTGTTGAGTCGCTCGATTACCAGTCTGCCCATATTTATGCCGCGATTCTTTTTGCCTTTTCATTCACCATTCTGCTGACAGTCTATCTCGTAAACAAAAGACTCGATATTCGATGATCCGACTCTCGGCCACAAAAAAACTTTCTGGCACTGAAGGACCTTTTGAGCTTTCGGTTGACCTCTCTTTTCCACCGGAATCCCTGGTGACCCTCTATGGAAAATCAGGCAGTGGTAAAACCACACTCTTGCGCATCCTTGCCGGGCTGGAAAAGCCTGAGAGTGGGTATATTGAAGTACATGGCAAGGTATGGTTCGACAGCACTGCAAAAGTTAATCTGCCTCCACAAAAACGAAAGGTGGGACTGGTTTTTCAGGACTACGCCCTCTTTCCAACCATGACCATCAGGGAAAACCTGCAGTTTGCCCAAGAAAAAAAAGAGCCGCAAAAGATCAACGTCCTTCTTGAACTCACTGGCCTTGATGAACTCAGGGAACGCTACCCATCTTCACTTTCGGGAGGTCAACAGCAGAGGGTTGCGCTGGCGCGTGCCATTATTCGGGAACCTGAAATTCTACTGCTCGATGAGCCACTTTCAGCCCTTGACCAGCACACCCGTAATATGCTTCAGGATGAAATCCTGAAGTTTCACAAGCGATTTGGACTGACAACCATTCTTGTGTCACATGACAAACAGGAGGTTTTTAAACTCTCCGATACCGTTGCTGTGATTGATCGCGGCAAAATTTCCCGTCATGGAACTCCCCTCGAAGTTTTCCTTAACAGGAATACTTCAAACAAGTTTTCTTTTGTAAGCACTATCCTGAGCATTCGTAAAGTAGACTGTATCTTTCTTGCTGTCATGGGCGCAGGTAACGAGATTGTCGAAGTCGTTCTCAGTAAAAGCGATATTGAAACACTCAAAGTCGGCGATGAAGTGCTGGTTGCATCGAAAGCCTTCAACCCGATTGTTATAAAACTGTAACCATAAAAAAGAGAGATCTTCTTACGCTGACAGTAGCTACAATGCATGTTGCCTGACTTTATTGAACCTCTTCCAGCTTTGATAACCGGTTATGTAAACAAAGATTAATTTGTTACAACGAAAGGTCTTTTAGGGAGCTCGATGACTCCCATCAACTTTTTAGCCTCTCATCATGTTTAATCAGAGCAAAGAGAGAATAAAACGGCGCAGAAGATGACACTAACTGGTAAAAAAGTATGCTTTATAACCGGCGCTTGTGGTGCTGTCGGCAGTGAGATTGCACTCTCGATAGCGGGACAGGGGTACACCATTTTTTTTACCTGGCACTCGTCAGAGGAAAAAGCAGAGCAAACCCTTGAAAAAATCCGCTGGATAAGTCCTGAATCGCAGATGATCCGGTGTGACGTCTCAAAAAGCGGCGATATCAGCAACGCATTTTCGGTATTTCTGCAACAGTTTGACCGACTTGATCTGCTTGTAACAAGCGCATCAAATTTTTTTAGTACTCCTCTGCCTGATGTTACCGAACAAGAATGGGACTCTCTGGTCAACACCAATCTGAAGGGAACATTCTTTACCATGCAGGAGGCGGCCAGAATTATGCAGAAACAACCCTTCGTCTCCCGAATCATTTCCATGACAGATATTTCGGCAGACCTTGTCTGGCGCAACTTTGCACCCTATACGGTAGCCAAATCCGGAATCCAGCACTTGACCAGAGTCTTTGCGAAGACCTTTGCACCTACTATTCTTGTCAACTCAATTGCGCCCGGGACGGTCACGGTAAATCCAGAAAAAGATATGGAGACTCAACAGGAGATGGTTAAAAAAATACCGCTCAGGCGACTTGGTGACCCTCTTGATATTATCAGGACAATTATATTTCTTCTTGAAAGCGATTATATTACAGGCCAGATTATTAATGTTGACGGAGGAAGGCTTCTTCAGTAAGAGTGCCATGCAAAGACCATATTGTTTTTGTACATTGTTTTTATTATTCCAGAAGTCAATCATCAATAGTTTTTAACCCTTATGGAACAAGAAGTTCAGGTTACGATACACAGCAGCCAACCAGATAATACCGTAGAAGCAGAGCCACAGAAAACGTGCATTCCTGAGCAGATAAAAGAGATCAGTGATACACTCAAAGAGGCTTTTTCCTGTTTCAGGGAAAGTGAATCGTATAATTTGCTTGTGAAAAGCGCTGAAAATGCCAGGGAGTACATCAGGAAAAATCCTGGTCAGGCAATGTTGTATTCATTGGGAGCTGGTGCCTTGTTCGGACTTTTCATGAAAAGAAAGCGATAACAAGCAGTTATTTCAGATACTATGATGAGTCCTCAAAAGGAAGAGAGTCTCGGCCCGACGCAAGGAAAGCAAAAATACAGCAGGCTCCATAAACTCTTTGATGATACGGCAACGTCGACGTATAACGATGTTATGTCTATCATTGACGCTAAAATCGAACTGCTCAAGATCGAAGTGACCGACAGGATATCTCTTGTCGGCTCAGCCGTTATACTCGGCGTTATTCTGATTATTGGAATTGGCTACCTTCTCACAACTGTTGCACTGCTGACAGGAGAACTGTTGGGACATCCTTTTCTTGGGTATCTTCTTGTAAGCCTTATTTTCCTTTTGTGCTTTTTATTTTTCGCTAAATTCAAGCCGTTACTTCTTAAAAACCTGATCCAAAAACTTCTTTTATCCGTCCATGACTACAACAAATGAGCCTTTATTCGGCATTCAGTTGCGCATTGAAGAACTGCAAAACACCATTGCAGAAAAAGAAGAGCAGATCAAAACAAGAGCCCGGATACTGAAAGAAGAGCTGCAAGAGGAGATTTCTCCAACAAAATTTATCAGGCAACACCCTTTTGAAACTATCGGAACGAGTTTTCTTGCTGGTTTGCTCATCACAACGGCATTGAGAAGTCACAAAAGCCCTTCTGCACAAGGAGAACGCCCACGGACCACCACATCGCAATTCATTCCAACGCAGGGCAAAACAGCCCTCACTACCATCGGACTGGAAGTGCTGCGCTCTGTAAAAGATCTTGGATTCACCTACCTTCAGCGCTATCTAGATAATAAAATTAAATAGCCTTCTTTTTAAAGCCTCACCTTCTTTTATAAAACTCCAGAACAACAACCAGACTATTTTACAGAAATTCATTACTTTGCAAGGTTACGTAAACATGCCCTGCAAATTGCGGGCGCACGCAAAAATTTTACACAGCTTAATGCTTTGGTATTGCATCTCCTCCTATGATAATCAAGCAAAACCCGCCAGTGTTGCAGAACAAAGAACACTTTTACGTCAACCGTAAGGCACGAGAACTTTTTCATCTGACTGATCCCGAGTTTCTCTCTTTACCTGACTCTGCTCAGGAGAGTTTGAAAACATCAGAAAGACAGGCTGCCGTCATCAATGATTTTCTCATAAAACAGAAAGGAGCCGACACAAAACCTGTTCTCCCTGCTCAGTTGCACGGTATGAAACTGCTGCATGCACTGTTTCATACTGTCATGTCGAAAGCAATATCGTTACGGCAACCGAACTTTCTTGACAACGTCTACGGAACACTGACCGAATTGCTCTCCTCAAAACAATCAGAACAGTATCTGAACCGGTTTATCACCTCCTTTCCCACGCAAAATATCTATGCTGGCACTGAATCTCCCTCTGAATGGCTGAAACAGCAGAATAATAAAACGGACGTTCTTGAAGAGTCTTTCCTTGTCTGGCTGAATAACCAGAACCCGGCCCTTGAACAGTTTTCTGATCTTTTGACCGATGAAACACTGACGAAAGAAAGTGCGTACCGAAAGCTGATCATGACCATGCGAAGCTCAATGCTGGCAATGGGGCCCGTTGGACATGATGATCTCGACCTTGCTGAATTGCTCTTCATGCCCATAAAACATGCTCCGACGTCTATTCTGGGGCAGCTTCGCTACATCCGCCTGAACTGGGGAGAGCTGCTTGATGAATCGCCATTTTGGGAATTTCTGGCTGGCGCTATCAATTTTATTGAGGATGAAGACAAATACCTCTTCTTTGAGCAGATTGCGCATGAAAAAGCGCTCCGCAACGATGGCATGGAGTTTGAAAAAGCCGCACACGTTCCTGATTATACTTTTGATGATGCCAATGCTCCAGCGAACTACTCTGTAGACTCATCGTGGATGCCTGAAGTGGTTATGCTTGCAAAAAGCACTTATGTCTGGCTTGACCAGCTCAGCAAAATTTATCGACGTCCAGTTCACCGTCTTCAGGATATTCCCGATGAAGAGCTTGATGCTATCGCCGATCGTGGATTTACTGCATTGTGGCTGATCGGGCTCTGGCAGCGTAGCTTTGCCTCACAGAAAATCAAGCAGATACAGGGAAATCCTGAAGCAAAAGCCTCAGCTTACGCTCTTGAAAAATATGATATTTCTGACGACATCGGCGGATATGAAGGATATCTTAACCTGATGCTCAGGGCTAAACAACGCGGTGTTCGTCTGGCGAGCGACATGGTGCCAAACCATACCGCTATGGATTCTGAGCTGGTACGAAACAATCCTGACTGGTTTCTCTCAGCACACACACCACCCTACTATAATTATTCCTATAATGGCCCAAACCTCAGCAACGACACCCGTTACGGAATCTATCTTGAAGATGGCTACTGGAACCGTTCCGATGCGGCTGTCACCTTTAAGCGGATTGATTTCCTGACTGGTGATACCCGCTACATCTATCATGGCAATGACGGCACAATGATGCCATGGAATGATACCGCCCAACTTAACTTTCTCAGTGCGGAGGTGCGCGAAGGGGTGATTCAGCAGATCCTGCACGTCGCAAGAATGTTCCCCATTATCCGATTTGATGCGGCTATGGTGCTGGCAAAACGTCACATCCAGCGCCTCTGGTTCCCGCTTAATGGCCACAGCGCAGGTGTCCCTTCACGCTCTTCCTGCAGCATGAGCATGGCAGAATTTGATGCCGCCATACCCGAAGAGTTTTGGCGTGAAGTAGTTGACCGCATTCATCTGGAGGTGCCCGACACGCTTCTTCTTGCTGAGGCATTCTGGATGCTTGAAGGCTATTTTGTCCGCACCCTTGGCATGCACAGGGTCTATAACAGCGCCTTTATGCACATGCTGAAAAAAGAGGATAATGCCAAATACCGATACCTGATCAAGAACACCCTTGAATTCGACCCCGAAATTCTCAAGCGGTATGTAAACTTCATGAACAATCCTGATGAAGATACCGCCATTGAACAATTTGGGCGGGGGGATAAATATTTTGGTGTCTGCATGATGATGCTTACTCTGCCGGGCCTGCCCATGTTCGGCCATGGACAGGTCGAAGGCTTTACGGAGAAGTACGGCATGGAGTACGCCAAAGCCTATTATGATGAACAACCGGATGAACACCTCGTCTGGCGACACTATCATGAGATCTTCCCGATAATGAAAATACGTCCACTCTTTGCCGAGGTATGCAACTTTTTCCTTTATGATGTTTATTCCCCGGAAGGAATGGTAAACGAGAATATTTTTGCCTATTCCAACCGACTCGGTAACGAAACGGCCCTTGTTGTCTTCAACAACTGCTTTGAGCAGGCTAAAGGATGGATTAAAATGTCAGTCGGCTACCGCCAGCACGGTGAAATCCGGCAGAGCTCACTCGCTGAAGGGCTTAATCTGAGCAATCAACACAACACCTTTGTTGTGTTCAGGGATCATGCCAGTGGCCTTGAGTTTATCCGCTCCTGCCAGGAGATTGCGGACAGTGGGCTGCTCGTTGCGGTTGATGGTTACAAGTACAACGTTTTCCTTGACTTCAGGGAGGTGCATCCTTCAAAATTGAGACCCTATTCCCAGTTGGCTGCGGAGCTCAACGGAGGCGGAACTCCGTCAATTGAACTGGCGGCTCTCACCATAAGTCTCTCGCCTCTGCACAAAATCATTACTGCTGCTCTGGTTCCTGATGAGGCTAAGGCGACCCTTGAAGAAGAAGCATTTGAAACAACCTTGGCCACTCTGCTTGAAACTGTTGCGCGACAGTTCAGTGAACTCATGGAAAAACCGCTTGACGTACCTGAAAACCTTGCGGCTCAGGCGAATGAACGTTACCATCAGGCGCTCAGGTTGCCCGATCTGCTGAAAAAAAATTCAAACTCTCGAAAACTTCAGACTGCTCTTGGTTTAAGCAGAAAAGAGGGCGCAGAGTATGAAACAATTGCAAGGCATTGGATTATCCTCGATACGCTGCAGCAGATGCTCACGGCAACAGGCTCACTGAACATGAACATCATCGATGACTGGCTGATGAGCGATGCGCTTCGGGCAATTTACCCTGAATCTGGCATGATCGGCATTCCGGGTGAAAATCTTCCCGATCTGCTCGCCTGCCTGCTCACTCCAAAAAAGGAATCAGAGCCTGATGTAACTCCTGAGGAGAGTTTGCGGGCTTTCATAAAAACAGTGAATAGCATTAACAGGATACATTTGGGCCTCCTGTTGCAATTTGATGAGCGACATAACAAATCATGGTTCCGCGAACAGCGCTTCAGCGTACTTGTGGCCTGGTTTATTATGCAGGAGTTACTTAAAGACCCGGAAACAGCAATCGCGGAATGGGTGGAAGCCTCAGAACAACTCGATATGCAGGCTTTCCTTTCGGGATATGAGATGGTGGAATTGGTTCGTGAAAAAATGTAAGTGTGGCGACGGGACAATCTGTAAGGCTCTGGTTACAAGAACTTATTTTCTACATACAACTCAAAAGCCCGGTTCTGCCGGGCTTTTGAGTTGTAGCGAGTAATCACTGAATTACCAGCCGTACTCTGCGAAGACACGCCAGGTATTGATCAGCAGGAAGGCCAGAACAACAAGACCGAGTATGGTAAAGACCGGGCTTTTCTCTTCTCTTGATGCCTTGAAGTCAATAAATGGAACGAGTAGCCAGACAAGAGCGCCAACAGTAATAAGTCCAATGGCAACAAGCTCTCCACCTTCAAATTTGAGATCTTTGAGTAACTGGAACTGTGCCCAAAAATACCATTCCGGTTTAATACCCATAGGCGCAGGATTAAGCGCATTGGCTTTCACGCCGATTCCCCATGGAAATACTGCTGCAAGGTAAACAAGGAGGACAAAACCAATGATCCATCCAATAGCATCCTTGGCAAGGAATGTAGGAAAAAACTTCTCGGATCCTTTGATCATCCCCGATTCCTTGTAGCCGATAGGAGCTGAAGTACCAAGAACCTGAACAAGAAGCAGATGTGCTGAAAGCACCAGCATGAGAAGGCCAGGAA
>CAIYWF010000199.1 GCA_903929845.1 uncultured Chlorobiaceae bacterium
ATGTATCATTTGATGTTGTTGTTCGGTGGCTGCGACTGAGCGGATACAGAGTCAAATATGTACAGAATATCACTGATGTAGGTCACCTGACTGATGATGCCGATGAAGGAGAGGACAAGATCATGAAGCAAGCCCATCTTGAAAAAGCAGATCCGATGGAAATTGCACAGTTCTACACGAGAAGTTTTTATGAGGATATGGACAAGCTTGAAGTTCTGCGGCCAAATATAGCTCCTGCAGCCACCGCTCACATTCCCGAACAAATTGCTCTAATTGAAAGATTGATGAAAACCGGCAACGCCTACGAGGTAAACGGCAACGTCTATTTCTCCGTAAAGTCATTTGAAGGTTATGGCAAACTTTCCGGACGCACTGATCTGGAAGCACATCAGTCCGGCATCAGGGTAGGGATACGATCTGACAAAAGAGATCCTTCCGATTTTGCACTTTGGAAAAAGGCTGATGATGGCCACATGATGAAGTGGAATTCACCATGGAGTATCGGCTATCCCGGATGGCATCTCGAATGTTCGGCAATGTCGATGAAATACCTAGGAGAAACAATTGATATTCACGGTGGAGGCATGGAGAACAAGTTTCCCCACCATGACTGCGAAATTGCCCAGTCTGAAGCGGCAACAGGCCAACCTTATGTCAGGTTCTGGATGCACAACAACATGGTAACGATCAATGGCATAAAAATGGGCAAGTCCCTGAAAAACTCGATCAATCTGAAAGAACTGTTCAAAGAGACTGACCCTCTGGTTATCCGGTTTTTTGTTCTTCAGTCTCATTATCGATCACAACTCGATTATTCAGAAACAGCCATAAAAGCATCAAAAACCGGGCTTGAAAAACTTCGCGAGACCCAACGTCGCCTTAGAGAACAAAAGTCGGGAACCGGAGTGTTTGATATCGCCCCCTTCCAGCATCGCTTCACGGAGGCAATGGATGATGACTTCAATACACCAGTGGCCATATCGGTTCTTTTTGAGCTTGCAAAAGCCATCAACGCAGCACTTGATCGCACCGAAGCTTTATCTAAGACATCCCGGCAGGACATTGAGGCTTTTCTTGATCGCGCAGGAAAGGAAACCCTTTGCATCCTGAAACCGGATGACCTGTCCGGTGAAAGAGATAACAGTGAGAGTATAAATAAATTTGATGGTGTTATGACTATTCTGCTCGAACTTCGGGCTGAAGCCAGAAATAACAAGGATTTTGCAATGAGCGACAAGATACGGGACCGGCTGTATGATGCAGGGATTGAAATAAGGGATACGCGTGAAGGAGCGAGCTGGGGGCCACTTTAGAACACAATCGCTGCGGTAACCTAAAGGTACTCTTCGAGACCTTCACGACGGAGTATATCAACAACTTCACGAACCCGATGAGACTCTCCTTTGCGGCATATCAACAATGCATTTTCAGCCTGAACAATAATAACATCTTTAATCCCGATGGTGCAGACCACCTTGTTTGTTGTATTATTAAGATAAATATTGTCGCTATCTATCTTCACCAACCGACTTTCGGGCTGTATCCCGGCAGAGGCATTACGGCTTTCTGCAACTTTCAGGACTTCATCCCAACATCCAAGATCAGTCCAACCGAACTCTCCTGCCAGCACAAACACCTTTTCGGCCTTCTCCATAATACCATAGTCAATAGAAAGGGGATGAATCCATGAATAAACATCCTCAATGACCTTCTGCTCACGCTCTGTCCCAAGACTTTCATAGATATTGAGCAGATCCTTGTACAAATCCGGCATAGAGCGTTCAAACTCTCTTGATATTGCATCAATATGCCAGATAAAAACTCCACTGTTCCAGTAAAAATCATGACTTTCAAGAAACTCTTCCGCTGTTGTCAAGTCCGGTTTTTCAGCAAAAGCCTTAACCTTGAAAAGATGGAAATCGCTACCATCTGAAAACCCCTGCGGAAGCGGCAACTCTCCATCTGCCTGAATATAGCCGTAAGCAGTTTCCGGTCTGTCTGGTGTTATACCTACGGTCACAATCCCTTTTTTTTCACTGGCCACATCAATGCCTGCCTCAAGAATCTTCAAAAATGAGTGGTTATCAAGAACCAGATGATCGGATGGAAGCACAATGGTCACAGCATCAGGATCCCTCTTTTTTATATGTGCTGTTGCAAGAGCAATGCAAGGCGCCGTGTTGCGACTGGAAGGTTCAACAATAATATTATCAGGACGGAAACTGCTGAGAGATTCAGAAAGAAGAGTACGCCCCAATTCGCTGGTGATGATAAATATGTTGTCTTCGATCACTAATCCTGAGATGCGCCGCACTGTTTGTGCAATCATAGTGCCATCGTCAAAAAGATCAATAAACTGCTTTGGCATTTTTCTTCTTGAAACAGGCCATAGCTTCTTTCCAAAGCCTCCAGCCATGATAACGGCATAAACATGATTGCCTGAATCACTTGTCATAAAACGGTACCACTTGAGAATTGATGGTATTAAGAATATATGCTGTTGTAATGGCTGCCAAGATACATTTTTTTTAACAAAATAAGCCTAAGCATCACTGCAATTATAACCGCCGATTTGCCATTCACCCCAAAATATTGTTTTTTGGTTAAAGCCACTGAATAGTAAAGGATTTGACATAATGGAACGACTGAAAAATAATTTGTCTACACTAAAGACGTTATGTGCCGAACAGGCAATAAAGATCGACCCTTTGATGCTCCAAAAACTGGTACGTTATGGTGATTGTCTTGAACAATGGAACCGGAAAATAAACCTGATCAGCCGCAAGGAAGATGCTCCGATCATTATCAAGCATATTTTTCATGCACTATTAATCACTCTTTACCACTCATTCAGAAAGGGTGAACAGGTACTTGATCTGGGTACGGGAGGAGGACTACCTGGAATTCCACTTGCTATCATCTTTCCGGAGACGCAATTTCTTCTTGTCGACGCGACAGGTAAAAAAATTACTGCCTGCCAGGAGATGATCAAGGAACTTGACATCTGCAACGCTGTTGCAATGCATATAAGGGTTGAAGAACTTAAGGGAGTAATGTTTGATACGGTACTATCGAGGCAAGTAGCCTCACTCGATAAACTCTGCGGTTATGCCAGCAAGCTCTTGAACCCAAACGGTATTCTTATCTGCCTCAAGGGAGGGAATCTTGAAACGGAAATTTCAAAAACCCTGACTTCATGCAAAAAACACAGTGGATTTCCCTCAAGAATAGAACAACATCCTATCCATGAGCTCAGTCCATTTTTCTCTGAAAAGCAAATAGTCATTGCCAGCAGATAATTGCGTTTCTGCTGACTATGACTAAAAATAAGCTTTAAGGATATTCAAAAGCAAAAAAGTTATTCGGCTGCAGATACTGCTGCTTCAGCCGTTTTCTTCGAGCCTTTGACTCGTTTTGCGCGATCCTGCTTACCGGTTTTCTGACTTGTTGACGGTGCCTCGGTGTAATCTACCAGTTCAATCACCGCCATTTTTGCTGCATCACCATAACGTGGAGCAAGCTTGATAACTCTGGTGTAACCTCCGTTACGAGTACCAACTTTAGCCACGATCTCTTCAAAAAGCATTCTGATGGCCTGTTTGTCGCGGATATCCTTGAAGATTTCACGCTGAGCATGTACTGTGCCTTTCCTGGCCTTGGTAATGATTTTCTCAACGACCCTGCGGGTCTCTTTGGCTTTAGCTTCCGTCGTCTCAATGCGCTTGTAAACAAGCAGTTGTGTTGACAGATTTCTAAGTGTCGCCTTTCTATGGGCTGCGGTTCTTCCGAGTTTTCTTACCGGCTTAACTTTACGCATGACTGTTTCCTGATCTCAATATTTCAAAAAAAACGGTTGCTAATCTTATCATTTCATCTGATACTTGGTAATATCCATACCAAATTTCAGGTCAAATTTCTCAAGCTGCTCTTTGAGTTCTGTCAGCGATTTTTTGCCAAAATTCTTATAGTTGAGCAACTCCTCTTCTTTGTGAGAGACGAGTTCCCCTATAGTGTCAATTTCGGCAAGTCTGAGGCAGTTATGCGAACGTACTGAAAGATCGAGATCTTCGATTTTTGTATGAAAGAGCCTTCGCATAGTCTCAAACTCATCATCCTGCTGCTTAAACTCCTCTTCGGTAAACTCTTCCTCAGTTGGCGAGAAATTGGCAAAAAACATAACATGTTCAGTAATGATCTTGCCAGCAAGACTGATTGAATCATCAGGACTGACGGAACCATCCGTCTCGACATCAAGAATCATTTTCTCGTAATCAGTTCGCTGACCGACTCGAGTGTTCTCTACAGTAAATTTAACATTTCTGATTGGTGTATAAATTGCATCAATAGCAATATAGCCAATAGGCATACCTTCAGGCCTGTTATCCTCTGCAGGCATATACCCACGACCTCTCCCAATATAAAGATCAATTTTAAGGGTCACACCGGCATTGATCGTTGCAATGTGCATATTCTTATTTAAGACCTCAAACTCGCCTTCCTGGGGAACAATATCTCCTGCCGTAAAATCCATAGGCCCAACAAGAGAAAGAGATGTCTTGCAGTTTCTTTTACATGTAGATTTGAAGCGAACCTTCTTAAGGTTCAAAACAATTTCTGGAACATCTTCACGGACACCATCAATGGCAGCAAACTCGTGATAGACATTATCGATTTTTATCCCTGTTATTGCAGTTCCCGGAAGTGAAGCAAGCAAAACTCTTCTCATAATGTTTCCCAGGGTCACTCCATAACCGCGCTCCAGCGGCTGCGCAATAAACCTGCCGAAACGATCACTATGTGAAGCTTCGTCGACCTCTATTTTTGCAGGCATCTGCATCTGGTATATCATAGTGTTTATACCTTAGAATTCATTAAAATCATTTC
>CAIYWF010000200.1 GCA_903929845.1 uncultured Chlorobiaceae bacterium
AACGTCTGCAGGTTTAGCCGAATATGTTTTAAAACTTAACGTCTTGCTCATGCTCTTACTATAGATTAACTGGACTTTTCCGAAAAATAAAGTTTAGCAATGTAAATTATTCCACTTAATTATACAAATTATACCTTTCCTGTAGAGAGATGCCACGGCACCTCCAATCACAACTGATCTTGGCCACTCTCAGCAGCCAGAGGAAGGCACACTGTTGCACAAATACGTGATCCCGCCGCCTCAAGCCTCACCTGGCCATGATGCTGGTTTTTCCTCATTGATCGCTTTTTGCTGGTGGCTGTTTTATTGAGTACCTTGGAATCTTGCAAGCTGACCACAAAAAAACAATAAATACTTCAGGAAGAGTTCCTCAGTTGTTCCGCAACAATTCCCACGCTATCATAACCATTTTTAAATTAAAAAGTCGGCAACTTTCAACACAAAGATAACATTATCCTGACAGGCGTTCTTTTCGGAGCCTGCAGCAATTTTTTTTCACGACCGCATCTCTTTTCATGAAGCCTTTAATTGCACTGGTTGGCCGGCCAAATGTCGGTAAATCTACCCTCTTCAACCGAATCCTGCGACAGCGAAGCGCCATTGTCGACCCAACCCCCGGTGTTACCAGAGACCGGCATATTGCAGAAGGAGAGTGGCAGGGCAAACAGTTTCTTCTGATGGATACAGGCGGCTACAACGCAGATGGTGACATCATCAGTATGGCAATGCTTGAGCAGACGCTGATGGCCATCCGCGATGCCGATATTATCATCTTTCTGACCGATGTGCGCGCAGGCCTCTCATACGAAGATCTCGAACTAGGAAGGCTGTTGCAGCGTACCTTCCAGCACAAGCAGCTCTTCTTTGCAGTCAACAAAGTTGAATCCCCTCAACTCTCACTTGATGCCGAATCGTTTATAAGCACCGGATTTACCAAACCTTATTTTCTTTCGGCAAGAGATGGGAGCGGAGTTGCCGATATGCTTGACGATATTCTTGAGTCATTGCCTGAAACGGAAAAAGATCCTGATACAGAGGACGCTGCTATCCAGCTCGCGGTGGTTGGACGACCCAACGTGGGAAAATCAAGTTTTGTCAATGTTCTGCTTGGTTCAAACCGCCTGATAGTCTCCAACATACCTGGCACCACACGCGACGCTATTGACAGCCGCTTTATCCGCAAACAGCAGGAGTTCACGCTGATTGATACCGCAGGCTTGAGAAAACGCACAAAAATAGATGCCGGTATTGAATATTACAGCTCGCTGAGAACGGAAAAGGCCATTGAACGATGCGATGTTGCCCTGGTAATGCTCGATGCAGCGCCTGGTATAGAAAAACAGGATATGAAAATTATCAATATGGCTGTTGAGCGAAAAAAAGGGGCGCTGCTGCTTATCAATAAATGGGATTTGATTGAAAAGGATTCTAAAACCAGCAAGATTTACGAAGAGAATCTGAGGATAAACATGGGCAACCTCTCTTTCGTTCCTGTCGTCTTTATTTCAGCCTTGACCAAAAAGAACCTCTACCGGGCAATCGACATGGCGCAGGAGATCAGCCGTAACCGCGCCCGCAAAATCAGCACAAGTGTGCTCAATAAATTCCTTGAAGAGGCGCTTTCACAAACGCACGCCTCCACAAAATCGGGCAAAGAGCTAAAGATCAAGTACGTCACACAGATCAATGCTGCATGGCCGGTCTTCGCTTTTTTCTGCAATGATCCGCTGCTGGTTCAAAGCAATTTCAGGAAGTTTCTGGAAAAGAAGCTGCGGGAACATTTCAGCCTGGAAGGTGTACCTGTTTCGATGCGTTTTCTTCAGAAATAACCGCATGGACCAAATCAACCATAACATTTCTATTTTTTCTGCAATACCAAACTATATACTCTATGTCTACAGTACATGATGAATCAACACATTCATCCTGCAACCATCATCAGGGCAATGGCCACTCAGCGCACTCATCCTGCAGCCATGGCCATCATCATGGTAAAGAAGAATCTTGCAACCACCATGAACGCCCCCTCAACGAGGTAAAAAACATCATCGCCGTCGCCTCAGGAAAAGGCGGTGTCGGAAAATCAACCTTTGCTGTCAATCTGGCCATCAGCCTTGCTCAAACAGGCGCAAAAGTCGGGTTGATTGATGCCGATCTTTACGGCCCGAGTATTCCAACCATGTTCGGACTGCTCGACGCCAAACCGGAAATGGCGGGAAAAAATCTTGTCCCTCTGGAAAAGTTCGGCGTCAAACTGATGTCTATCGGGTTTCTGATTGATATCGATACTGCAGTAATCTGGCGTGGCCCCATGGCCTCCAGCGCCATCAAACAGTTTATCAGCGAAGTAAATTGGCAGGAACTCGATTATCTGATTTTCGATCTTCCACCTGGTACCAGCGATATTCAGCTCACGATCGCCCAGACTATTCCCCTGACCGGCGCTGTTATTGTCACAACTCCCCAGGATGTTGCCATTGCCGATGTTTCAAAAGCACTGAGCATGTTCCGGAAAGTCAATGTCCCCATTCTCGGACTGGTAGAAAACATGAGTCACTATGAACTTCCGGATGGCACCAAAGACTATATTTTCGGCAGTCACGGAGGAAAAAAATTTGCCAAAATCCAGGGTATTTCGTTCCTTGGTTCAATCCCTATCGACAGGGCCGTACAAGAAGGTGGCGATAGTGGCGCCCCCTGTATACTCACCCATCCTGATTCGGCAACATCAAAAGCCATCAAACAGGCGGCAACAGAGGTGGCCCGACAGGTTTCAATAACGAATGCAAGGCAAACAGAGGAACTATCTTAACTTTCATATTGTTTTTTTGGGCAGGAGGTTTGATATTAAGGTCTGTCACTGAAGAATCAATCATTATTTTCAATCATTGTAAACCAATTATACCATGAGCACCAGCAAGGATTATCTGCCTAACAGCGATGCGCTCTACAACAAGGTTATTGCAGCACTTGAAACCGTACGCCCGTATCTGCAAGTTGATGGAGGGGATTGTCAGCTTGTCGGGATTGGCAAAGATATGGTCGTTGATGTAAAACTGCTTGGTGCGTGCGGTTCATGCCCTATGAGCACTCTGACCCTTCGTGCTGGCGTTGAACAGGCAATTAAAAAAGCAATTCCGGAAATTACACGCGTTGAATCAGTGTAAAGAGTTTGTCAGTCAAGATTTCTCAATAACAGTTCCAGGGAGTCTTCATTGTTAATGAGGACTTCCCTTGCTCTGCTGCCGTCTGCCTCACCGACAATCCCGCTGAACTCGAGCTGATCCATAACCCGCCCGGCACGGCTGAATCCCAGCCGCAGGCGCCGTTGCAGCAACGAAACACTGGCCTGCTGATGCGTCACTACAAGTCTTGCTGCTTCCTCGAACATACTGTCACGACACTCTCTTTCCTGAGAGCTCGACGCCTGCATTCCGTTGTTTTTCTGTGCATCCGGTGCGGGAAGCACGTAGATATTCTTCAGGGCATGCTGGGAACCAATAAAGGAGGTAATCTCTTCAACTTCACCCGAAGAGACATAAGGCCCCTGGATACGCATCGACTTGGGCTGGTTGGATGGCTGATAGAGCATGTCACCGTTACCGAGAAGCTGCTCTGCGCCGGAACCATCAAGAATGGTACGTGAATCGACCCTGCTTGCAACCTGAAATGCAATACGGGCAGGAAAG
Organism: uncultured Chlorobiaceae bacterium; assembly: GCA_903929845.1. Taxonomy (GTDB): domain Bacteria; phylum Bacteroidota; class Chlorobiia; order Chlorobiales; family Chlorobiaceae; genus Chlorobium. The sequence continues at coordinate 3,690 of CAIYWF010000200.1, forward strand.
TTCGCCTTGATAATGCCGGTAATGACATCGACCGAAGGACGCTGTGTCGCAACAATCAGGTGAATTCCGACTGCTCGGGCAAGCTGGGCAATCCTGATGATCGGCTCTTCAACCTCTCTTCCTGCTGTAATCATGAGATCGGCAAGTTCATCAATAACCACAACAAGGTAAGGGAGTGCCTCGTCAGGAAACCGGCGGTTATGATCCCCGATATTACGAACTCCTGCTTTTTCAAGCGTTTCATAACGAAGCTCCATCTCCTTGACAACGCACCTCAGTGCATAGACTGCTTTCTGGGGGTCGGTGATAATCTGTTCTTCAATACCCGGAAAACGCATGAGAAAATGGTTTTTTAGATGCTGATACTGAAAAAGCTCAACCCTTTTTGGATCAATCATCACAAACTTCACCTTGTCGGGGCTGCACGCATAGAGGAGGCTTGAGATGATAACGTTGATGCAAACCGACTTTCCTGCACCAGTAGCGCCGGCAATCAGCAAATGCGGCATCGTGGCCAGATCGGCAATATAGACTTCGTTCGCTATGGTTTTACCAAGTACTATCGGCAAAATCATGGTGCTGTTCTTGAATTTTTCAACTTGAAGCACCGATCGCAACCAGACGGTTTTCGGTTTGCTGTTCGGTATTTCCACTCCAACCGCATTTTTTCCGGGAATAGGCGCTATAATCCGGATGCCCCTGGCAGAGAGAGCCATGGCAAGATCATTTTCAAGAGATTTAACCCTGCTCACCTTTACATCCGGCTCAAGCTCAAGTTCAAACAAGGTCACGCGGGGTCCGACCGTCGTAGAAATTCTCTTTACCTCGATCTTGTAGATCTTGAGTTTTTCAAGCAGTTTGCGTTTACTTTCAGAAAGATGTTGTTCATCTATCTGATCGTCATCATCAGGCACCTTTTCCAAAAGGTCAATTGAAGGAAAACGGTAAGCCTCTCTGTCCTTGGTCTGTACTTTAAGCTTTCGCTCATCAAGATCTGCCTCTTTCTCACGAACACCCGTATGAATAATCATTTCAGGTTCTCCGGGAACATTCGACATTTGCGCCAGACCAGTGAGCTTGTCGGTTGAGAGTTCCAGCACATCAATGTCTGACGGTAAAAACTGATCTTCCAGAGGGGATGCTGATGAAACCTGCTGATCGAATTTCAATGAATGCGGCTTCGGCACCCGTTCTCTACCTTCAACCCTCAGTTTTTTTTTCTCTTTCAACGCTTGCTGTTCGACTTTTTTTTTTCGATTCTCTTCATGTTTTGCCCTGAAATCAGCAACCAGCTTTCCGATACTCTTCTGGACAACCATTATTGATCGCATGAAGCTTGCGAGCATTCCCCGTCCCATATAAAAGGTCAACACTACAGCTATAACGCCAAGAAGAATCCACGCACCGGAAAACCCGATAACTGTGGACAACAATGCTGCAAGCATTCTTCCGATTGCCCCGGCCATAACATCACTGAATGGTGCAGAGGTCAGACCAAACATAGCCGCAACATCTATTGAAATGAGGAGACTGTACAGAAAAAAAAGCAGGGCCGGTTTAAGACTTTTTGAGCGCACGAGCGAGATTCCCCATAAAAAAAATGAGAAAATCGGAAAAATTGCGGGATAGCCAAAAACGGCACGGATAAAAAAGGTCGAAAGCCTTGCGCCAAAGAGTCCGAACGGATTGTGAATGCTTTCTGCAGCATCCCTTGCAGCATTACTGAAAATATCGTACCAGGCAAGAGCGCCGTAACTTGCTTCATCTTCAGGATTGAAACTCAGGATGGCACTGACCAGAAAAAGAGAACCCAGCATAAGCATAATGCCTATCAACTCTTTTTTCAGCACCTTCATGTCAAGCGCCCTTGCCAAGGAGCCTTTACTCTCTTTTTTCATCTTCACCGAACAGTCACTCGTTAATTCCTTGTTGCTGTCAGCCCAAAGACGTTGTAACAAACGGCAGAGTAGTTATCACTCCAGT
>CAIYWF010000201.1 GCA_903929845.1 uncultured Chlorobiaceae bacterium
CCCCTTTGGCGGTGATCGTGCCGGTTGATTGCGTAACACCGCTCTCTCCGCCATCAAGAATAATCCGCCCCTCTCTTTCAACAAAGCTATTTGCTTCAAGAACGCCGCTGTTGCTGAGCACCTGCTGCGTCAGGGCATCAGCGGCTTTGGCCGTCATCAACACCAGACCGCCATCAGCCTTGATCAGCCCCTTGTTCTCCGCAAGGACGTCAACGGCGGCCTGGTCAACCGTCAGGTTAATCAGACCGTCTCCCCTGAAATCAATTGAAACCTGGTTTCCTGCCGCGAGAGCAGCGCTTCCGCCCGGAGTGGTGATGGTTCCTTCGTTGCTCACCCTGGGGGCAATCAGCGCCACAACCCCGCCCGGCATGGCGTTGAGCAGACCCTGGTTGATCACCGGGCCTGCGCTGCCGGAGTTGCTGAAGCTATATTTCCCTGCAAGGAAGTCGCTGTCGAGCATGTTGAGGGATGAGGCGATAATACCGCCCACATCAACTCGTGCGGTCTTGCCGAAAATAATGCCTGCCGGGTTCACCAGAAAGACCTTGCCGTTCGCCGAAAGTGAACCCATGATATGGGTCGGGTTCTGGTCGGTAATGCGGTTCAGCGCCGAGGAGGAGGCGTTTGGCTGGTTGAACTGCACCGCAGCGCTGGAACCGATATTGAAGCTGTTCCAGTTCGCAATCATCTGCTGGCTCGACTGATTCACCGTCATCCGGGCGCCACTGACCGCAATATTTCCGCTGCCGGCAGTTATCTGTCCCCCGGCGGGTAAAGCGCCGGGGTCAAGGGCAAAGGCTGGTTCTCCTGCCAGAAGCATTGCTGTAAGCACGGCAAGGCTGCGAAGTGGAGATTTTGGAACCCCTCCGTTTGTCTTGACTCTTTCGGAGACAACAATCCATTGCTCTTTGGTTTTGGACCAGATGACGTTGAATATCCTGTTCATGGTACTTCTCAGATAGTTATATAATCAGTATACAATAGTCGCATCGGCAGTACTCGTCACGCCTCAAGCTTTGCCTTGAGATTAATCAGTGTATTAAAGTTGCGAAGGGACAGCAGGTGAGAATACACCAGCGCCAGTGAGCCATTGCGGAAAAGCTTCACCAGGTCGGCATCCGCCATCTGGGTCAGCTTCTGTTCGTCCACCACCAACATGCCGTTCAGTGCATAGCTCTTGCCGCTCTCCATGTTGGCCTGTGCATCAATCTGCTTCAGCAACCCCTGCTTGAGCAGCATGGCTCCAAACTCACGAGTCTGCCGGATTTGCACCAGATAGTCCTGAAGAAATGCCTGAATCTCGCGGGTCTTTTCGGTTGGTTCTCCATCTTCAAACAGCGGAAGACCACCCTCAAGATTAAAGCCGTCAAACGCCTCATCAAAACAGACCGTTGTCTGCCCCTCGGCGCCATCGGTGGTAATAAACGGGTAACGCCTGATATAGGCAGGAATGTACTGGGCGGTCCATGCTCCTTCTGAATCAACAAAGAGGTTTTCGTTCTCTTCAAACCCAAGAAGAGCTACTGGAAAAATGTCGCCATCTGATGATGCGTTAAAAATAATTGGAAACTGACGCCCGGCGTCGAAAAATTCTACTGCGGCAATCATGATCGCACGAGTAGATTCAGCAAACCTGTACCCCTCCGGGCTTGGGCTTACGGTCATATCGGCATGAGCCTCTTTGTTGAGGGCTACTGGATTCTGGTAAAAAAGCGGCATGTTCTGCTGTTCCATTATGGCTTGGTTTTTTTATTGTTGAATGCACTGATGAGCATATCGGTCACATCATTTTTCTTGTTTGCGAAGAGGAAGTTTGATCGAATTAAAAATAAGCCATGGCTTGCAGCCAGAATCGGCTCTTGTCGTTATGTCCATCAGCGTTGTTGCCGGCGCTACTTCGCCCGGGATTGTCGCCAATCACGTGCGCCCAACTGCCGCGAAGTGCAAATCTCGCCAGATATGAGTAGTTAAAGCCAAGTCCGGCTCCCTGTATCCCGTAATTGTTGAGGTTTGTAGCCGTACTGGGGGAAACTCCTTCATTCTTCTGGAGGGTCACACGACCAGCGTCGAAAAAGCAGCTTATCTGAAAGGAACCCAAAGCGGACGCAACGGGCATATTGTAACGAAGATTGGCACTGAGAAGCTGCCCTTCGTCCCCGGCCCCTTCTCCAACAGGATAGGCTCGAATACCGTTCGGCCCGCCAAGAGAAAATTTCTCGCTGGAGTCCAGATTGTTCATTGCACTCTGGGCACTTAATGAAACGTCGAGATTGATTCGCTGGGCAAGGTGCTGCACCCGGCTGGCGCCATAGTTTAACCGGGTATAGTTGTTTTCTGTGTTTGCCACGGATTCATGAAGGGCACCTGTGGTCATGCCAATGTTGCCGCTGGTGTAGCCACCTCCATAAAAGTGGTCGTTGCGGTCGCCGGAGAGAGTAAACGTTGCGCTGTGGAGTTTCTTGTCGCGAAGGGGAACATCGGATTTCCAGGTATCGACAAGCGCTTTGTAACCATAAGAAAAGCTTGTCGTGAGGTTGGAGGTTCGGCTTCGAACCATTGAATAGCTGAAACCGGCATCAATGTTGTTGCTTCGACCTTTGTAATTTGCGCCGGACAACTCTCCACCCAGTGTGTAACGCATGCCGGTATATGCCAGATTGCCTCTGAATCCGTTTCTGTAAAGAGGAAAACTATAGCCAACGCGACCTTGTGTGAGACCGGAGGCTTCGGTAAGGAGCAGCGTCATCTGATCGCCATAGCGAAGCGGATCATTAAACGTGAGCGTGGTATTGCCTCTCCAGGCTCCAGTATAGTAGTTTCCCTGGTTGTCTGCCCAAGCCGTCCCTGAAAAAAGATCCCCTTCTGTTACGGCAATCTCTACTCCGCTGCTGTTTGGAATTGTTCCGGGGGCCAGAGAGGCACGGGCATCAATACCGGGCAGGTCGTTCATGAGCAAAACGGAACGCTCAAGTTTTTGTTCGTTGAGCGGCTGGTCTCTCCGAATCGCAAGTGCGCCAACACTTTGCAGTATTTTTGTGCGTATTCTGACGCTCTTGTCTTTTTTTATGGAAAGAGAGCCATCGCTTTTGCCCTGATGCACAGCGATTTCAATAATGCCGGAAGTGACATCCTGTTTGGGCAGATAAGCCTTTGCAAGAAACCATCCCTTATTCTTGAGGAAAGCAGTAACCTTGTCCACAATGGTCTGCAACTCGCTGTAAGAAATCTTTTTACCGACATAGCTGGTCGTGATGGACTGCAGTTCTCCTTCAGTGACAATCCCCTCATATCCACTGAATACAAAACCTTTGACCATGACCTGAACGCCACGGCCAAGCTCAGGTGTTTGATCTTTTGTTTCTTCGGAAGATGGTAGTTGTTGAGTCTGCGGATTCTGCCGTAACTGCTGATCACGAAGAATACTCCCGGCATCAGGAATGACCCGGGCTTGAAGTGAAGCTGCAGAGAGAAGAGTTCCGAGCACAATGAACATTGTCTTCGTTATGGTCCTTGAAAACACTTTTGATGCCTCCGGTTTAAATTGCTTTAGAGTCTACCCTTTATTATGGACCTATACATAAATATAGCAACTTGTATAGCAACTTGAACTGCCCCGGAAAAATTCTGATCATATATGACACTTCAAGAAGATTTCTGGCGGTTTCAGGGGGAAAAATCGTATCCGGCAACATTTTGAAATAAAAAGACAAAAATGTCTGAAATCTTATTATCTTTTTATATATAGCCCTTATTTATTTAGGGGAAAGCTTCTCTACTCCATATAAAAAACGCCAAGAGAGTATTTTGTTCACTGAAGAAACCGTCAGAACATGCGAAGAGAGAGCAGGACATCTTCTCCTTCGGTGATCAAGCCCTGGATCATCGATACCACCCTGAGAGACGGGGAACAGGCGCCCGGCGTTGTGTTCAGCGCTGCGGAAAAAACAGAAATTGCCTGTTTGCTTGCCAATACCGGTGTCAATGAACTTGAAATCGGTTACCCGGCCATCAGCGCTGATGAACGGGACGTCATCAAAAAAATCGTGGCGCTGCATCTCCCGGTACGCCTGACCAGTTGGGCCCGGGCAAAGTGGCAGGACATTGAGGATGCGTGTATCTGCGGTACCGAAGCGGTGCATATCAGTTTTCCTGTCTCCGACTTGTACCTGCAACTGATGCAAAGAGATTATGCATGGGTACAGCAACAGTTGCAGGAACTTGTTCCAAAGGCAAAAAAATATTTCAACATGGTCAGCG
>CAIYWF010000202.1 GCA_903929845.1 uncultured Chlorobiaceae bacterium
GGAGTACAAGGCAGCCAATTGGGGCTTTTTTGGTGTACTCTCCGCTTGATATGGGTTTCTGTTGCGAAAATGGACGTAAAAAGGAAGCTTAAGGACTTTTTGGTAACCAGTTGCTCTATCGTTAGCCCGACAGGCTGCTAGCCCTTTTTTAAAGTTTCCTGCAGGTTGGTAAGATAGTGCTCTATCATACCGGTGAACTCCATCTCGACAAGCGGGGAGATGATAAACTGGAGAAATGATGGGAAATCGACTGTCAGGTCACCTTTGGTTTTGATAGACACTTTGCTACCACCCTCTTTGGGAGTTATAGTCCACCCTCCGTCTACTATGGCGTTGCCAACGCCGGAAACAGGCGTCCAGGCAACCGTCTTTGTTGCAGGATCGGAGGTATAATGACAAGCATAAATTGTCTGTTGCAGAGTGTAGCTACCAATACCAATTTTCTCCATCTCCCAGCGGAAGGTGTTGTCGCCAAGATCGACAAGCTGATCTACTTTCGGAAAATGAGAGGCCGAACGTCTCACATCGGCAAGAAGCTCGAAAACCTTTTCGGGAGAACAGAACGTCTCAAACTCCCTTTGAACGTTGATTTTTACAGAAAATGCCATAGTTTTACAAGCAGAAGCTTTCCATTTAGGGAGATGTTATTAATGCACAGGTTTATTCAGTGCTTTCAATACGTTGTCGTCAAGAGAATAAACATCATAGGGAAACAACAGCTCGTCACCTTTAGCCACAGCTGTAAGGTAAAGAATATAAACAGGAATCGGATTCTTAAGAGCAACCGTTTTTTTTTTGCCTCTCTTGATAGCTTCCAGGATCTGTAATCGACTCCAGCGCACCTTGTCCTGCAACACCAGTTCAGCAAGGTCTACAGGATTTTCCACCCTGATACAGCCTGAGCTGAAAGTTCTTCTGCTTTTTTCAAACAGCTCCTTGTTCGGCGTATCATGCAGGTAAACAATATACCTGTTCGGCAGCAGAAACTTTATCCTCCCCAATGCACCGTGGTCTCCTGCTGTCTGCTGCAGTCGGTAAGGAAAGTCCGCTGCCGAATACTGTGACCAGTTGACAGAAGCAGGTTGAACAACATGACCACTCCGGTCAATAACTTTCAGATTTTTTTTGTTGAGCCAGGAGCTGCTTTTACGGAGAGCGGGAAGCGCATCTTTAGCAAGAATGGTCGGCGGAATGACCCACTGAGGATTGAAAATAATATGCTGCATATTGGCCTTGAAAACAGGAGTTTTACGGGAAGGCTGTCCAACAATAACCCGGGTTTCCCAACGAAAGTGACCGTTTTCTATATATTCCAGATTAAAACCTGCAATGTTCACCGTGACACAGGTCGGTTCAACATCACTTAAAAACCAACGGTACCTTTCGAGGTTGAGGCGAATCTGTTCAATGCGACGCTCTACAGGAACATTCATGACATGAAGAGTGGCTGCACCAACCACTCCATCAGCTTCGATACCGTTCTGTTTCTGAAATCGCCTGACGGCATCAACTATCTCTCTGTTATAGACCATTGAAGTATCATTACCAATCACTTTAATCTCACCCGAAACATTGAGGCGTTTGCGCAGCATTGGGATGCGGCGATCCCTTTTACCTGCCTGAAGTTTCGGCCCTTCCGCTAAAACCGGCCATCCGCCTTCTCTGGCAATGACACGATACCGGGCAAGCCATTTTCTGAGCTCCTCGTATTGGGGGTGCTGCGGACGAAGTGTTTTCAAAACCGCTGCGATTTGTTCTGAATCAATAGAATATTGAAGCCTCTCCTCAAGAGGTTTTCGGCTTCGGATATCAGTGATGTTCCAATTATGGTCAAGGCTTTCCGGGCGAACCTTTCCATAACGAAGATGACCAGCCAGAGCAAGAAACGCATCGCTCAGGAGAAGATCGTAGCTTGCCTCCTGTTCAGAAATTATCGGCGGCTTGTTGTAAAGCTCCCTGATTTCACTGAGATGATAATCTGAGGGATCAAGGCCGTCATCAATCGATTCTTCAATCGCTTTAATCAGTTCGGCAACCATCGTCCGCTTTGTCCATAAAGGCTGAAAGCCCCTGACGGCATAAAGGCGTGCTAAACGGGTCTTTGAGCTTTGTTGCAGGGGTAGTCTCTCAAAATGCTCACGGATCTTTTCTGCTGTCGCATTGTTCACCATGCTCTTTTGCAGGCCAAGCGGATGCTTTATCTCGGTCTGAAGCGGCTCCTGCCGATAAGCTGAGGGCTTTACCGGAACGAGCTGAACAGGAGAGAATGCTAACCAAAAAAGAATAATACCGATCATAAGGGCAATGTGCGTTATGAAACATGCTCTGAAACTGCCTGCCGCCGGGCAATATCAGACTTGAAAAGTGTGGAACTGCTTGCATAATCCTTGCCACCATGATAGATAAACAGGCAGCTTCCCCCTTTGATCAGGTTTATAACCTGCTGGAAACTCTCAAAAGAGAGAGCCGGGCACCCCTCACTTCTACCGAGTCGCCCATGCTTTTTGATAAAATCGTAAGAAACATAATCAGCGCCATGGATGACAATGCTTCTTGATTCGGCTTTATCATTAATACCTCGTTCCAGACCCAGAAGCCTGAGAGAATAACCGTGCTTGCCGTCATAGGTATTTCCTGTTGTATAAAAGCCAAGACTGCTCTGATGAGAACCAGGTGCATTGGAAAAACTCTGGGCATAGTTATCCCCACTGCCTCTGCCGTGCGCAACAAGTCCTGAATAAAGTAATCGCCCCCGGTTAATATCAATAACAAAAAGACGCTCATCAACTGAGGGAATGTTAAAATCAATAACGGTCAAAATGCCATCACGGCTGACCTTGCCCTGCTCTTTGAGCGAATAATAGCCGAGAAGTGCCATCCTGAGCACCTTCGGATTTATCCTGTTGCTGAGTTCAGGAAACTGAGTGAATACGGAAATGTTTTTTCTGATGGAAGGTATATCAACAGTCATTGAGCGTCCTTGAACGGGAAACGCCATCATAAGCACCATAAAAAGAATGGACATCAATCGAATCATAACTATAAGTTCTACTGTAGTTAAACCTGCGCCGCCCCGACATGGATGTTCTGTCAAGCGCACGATGAAGTGCAAAAAGATAAGTTATTTTTCAGCATGCTCAAACCGGTGATTCTTCTGCGGAACTTGCAGGAGTGCCAGAAAGAACAGATAAGTCAAGAGCCTGTACACGGATTACTTTGCAAGTGCAGCATTCATAAAACGCCAGCGGGAATGAACAGTAACGACTATTTCCTGCTCTGAAGGGGCATTTCACTACTATTCCGAACTCGGCGTGATAAAGAGTAGCTTCTTTTTCATGAAAAATCCTTATTTTCGGTTTCACGTAACTATAATTACTATGGATACCTACCACTCCGAAGAGTAGAGCCCTACAATATCTTTGTAGACAATTGCTGCCGCGCAAGAGCTCACTGGAATAGTGACCAGCAAACCGACACCAAGGGCAAGCGCTCCGAGAAGGTTAAGAACAAGAAGAACAAGGGCAAAACCAAAAAAAGCAACCCAGTTCCTGGTAATGATTTTACGACTTGTTTCCATGGCCTGCCAGAACTCCATACGGTAATCGATGACAAGGAAGGTAGTAAACATATAGCCGATAGCAAGGTAAATACCCGGAACAAGGAGCAGGACAAGACCAATGGTTACAAGAATACTGGTTGCAAGAGCGGCAAGAAAAAGAGGCAGAAAGTAATTGAAACCCTTGAAAAAATCATTGAACTGGATCGGCTGCCCACTTAACAACCGGAATGCCGCAATACTATATCCGGCAGAGAGTGCCGCACCAATTGCTGAAAATACAAGGGGACTCGCTGAATAAAAAACAGAGCATACTGCCGAAACAGCAAAAATAATGAGCGTAAACCCTGTGAATTCACCGATATTCGCCCTGAACATCTCCCATCCCTGCATGATATAGTCCTGCACATTGACGGAGCAGGTTGTGCGCAACTGTTTTGCAAAGAGCTCAGGATCGACTTTTACTCCAAAATCAAAGGCTGCCATCTCCGTTACCACTTGTTAAAATTATTCAAACGCCGCAAGAATCCATAGGAAATGAATTCCAACGACAAAAACACACATCAAAATATATCCCTTCAAGTTACGCAATGGCTATACGGAAGCCAAGAAGTATCCAGCCAAAGGAACCTTTCTGCTGAACCTCTTGGTTTGTACTGCAAAGAGAGGCAATTGCCGGTATAGACCAAAGCCCTGCCTGAAAAATATTACTGTCACCAATGAACACTTTTGCTCCAAAATCCATCTACAGCGGCAATGCAACCGAAATAACATTACATGCTGCGGCACTCATCATTGCTGAGGCGTATCGTGCTGTTGCCGATCACAAACGGTTTTCACTGGTACTGGCCGGAGGCAACTCTCCCATGCTTCTTTATGCACAACTTGCACAAGGGGTTTCAACCGCAGTACTGGAGCATTATGCACTTCCTGTTCCTGAGAGCAGTTCCGGCAACAAGCAGATACTTCACCCGCTTCCCCAAAAAACATGGTTTTTTATGGGTGATGAACGGTGCGTCCCGATCGGCCATCCTGACAGCAATTACCGGATGATCAGAGAGTCGCTGCTTCCGAAATCAGCCATTCCTGAAGATCATCTTTTCAGAATGGCTGCGGAACATTCTAACCCGGAACTTGCCGCAAGAGAGTATGAAGCTGCCATCCGGGATTTTTTCTTTTCAGCAAACCCTCTGGAGGCCCAGGATTTTCCGGCCTTTGACTTTGTCGTGCTCGGCCTCGGCGAAGATGGCCATACCGCTTCGCTCTTTTCGGAGAACGCCGAAGCGCTTCAGGAAATGACGCGATGGGTGGTTGCAGTCAACGTACCTCAAGCAAAACCGCCCAGAATGCGGCTGACCCTGACTCTGCCGGTCTTCAACCATGCCCGGAACGTACTCTTTTTTACAACCGGCAGTTCAAAGAGCAGACTTGCTGAAAAAATATTTCTTGAACAGGAGAAGAGCGTACCGGCAAGTTTCATCAAGCCGGAAAACGGAACTGTTTTCTGGTTTACAAGTAAATCCTCTCCACTGACTCCGGCCCCCGGGAATGAACCGGGTACGATTCCGGTGGTTGATCGCCGACCGCATCCCTAATGGAATCAACAATCGACCAGGAATATTCGACACTGTCCTGCCGAATAAAATTCATCTGCTCACCGGCCATGGCATCAAGAAGCAGACGGTGATAGGGAGTCAACCCAACCTCTGTAAATGAGGTTTTGTAATCAAATTTCAGATAAACGGGATCGGTAATCACCGCTTCACCGGGACGCTTGGCACCAAACTTTATGGCAATGGTCTCTTCCGGCTGGATGCGCATTATAACCTGGTTGGCAGTATAGCTGCAACTTTCGGCAGTACCAAAATAGTTCTGAGGCGGGCATTTGAAAGTAATAACAATCTCGGTTGCTGTTTCGGCGAGATTCTTGCCTGCCTTTACAAAAAAGGGCACATCTTTCCAACGCCAGTTATCAACAAAAAACTTTATCGCAGCAAAGGTTTCAACGGTTGATCCCGAAGCAACATTTTTTTCAGAGCGATACCCTTCGTACTGTCCAAGCACAACAGATTGCTCCACATTGTAAGTATTAAACGGACGGATCGAGCGAAGAACCTTGGCTTTCTCATCACGCACCGCATCGGCTGAAAAATCAACCGGTGGTTCCATGGCAACTGCGGCAAGAAGCTGAAGTGCATGGTTCTGTATAATGTCCCGAAGCAGACCCGCCTCTTCATAATAAGCGCCACGGTCACGGATACCGAAATCTTCGGCAATGGTAATGGTTACATTGGCAATGTTATTGCGGTTCCACAACGGCTCAAAAATTCCATTAGAAAAACGGAAAACCATGATGTTCTGTACCGTCTCCTTTCCAAGATAATGATCAATACGGAAAACACGCTTTTCGCTGAAGACCGCTCCGATAACACTATTCAGCTCGCGTGCTGTCTGCAGGTTCCTGCCATAAGGCTTTTCAACAATGATTTTGCGCCATCCGCCGCAAATACCAATCTTGTCTCCAAAACCAGCCTCACCCAGGTTCGTGACAATAACCGGAGCAAGACTGGGTGGTGTGGCGAGATAAAAAAGCAGATTCTTGCAGATACCCAACTCTTCGGAAACATCCATCAGCTCATGATAAAGAGTATGATAGCCCTCAATCTCTGCCAGATCTACACGCACATAAAAGAGCCTGCCAGAGAACAATCTGAAAGTGGCCTCATCTGTCAGGGTTTCAGGAAATAACCTGGCCATCTTTTCCTGAAGGGTTAAACGGAACTCTTCATGGGAAAGATCAGCACGCCCAACGCCGATGATGCGATAATCATCCGGAAGATTCCCCCACTGGGCAAGTTCATAAAGCGAAGGAAAAAGTTTGCGGGCGGCAAGATCACTGTTGGCGCCAAAAATAATAATAGAGTAATTATCAGGTTTTACCTGCATGTTGGTGCCTTATGATGGTTTTTCAATAAAGTCGTGCCCTCCGAACTCATGGCGCAGTGCCGCTACAACCCTGTCAGATAAATTCTCGTCAGAACGAGAACGGTAACGGTTGAAAAGAGATGCTGCAATCACAGGAATAGAGACCTCGTGTTCGAGTGCTGCCTCAACCGTCCAGCGACCTTCGCCAGAATCCGCAATGGCGCCCCTGAGATAACCAAGCTTTGGATCTTTCTGCAACGCCTGAACCATCAGATCCATCAGCCAGCCCCGAATCACCGATCCATGCGCCCAGACACGGGAGACCTCTTCAAGATCAAAATCATAACCACTTGCATCAAGGAGATTAAAGCCTTCGCCGATGGCCTGCATCATACCATACTCAATACCGTTATGAACCATTTTAGCGAAATGACCTGACCCTGATTTGCCCATATAGCCATACCCGTTTTCCACACAGAGATCGTTCAGCAAGGGCTCAATAGCCTCATAAGCCGCTTTTTCACCGCCAACCATAATACATGCGCCATGCCGAGCCCCTTCAAGCCCTCCGCTTGTACCTGCATCAAGAAAGCTTATCCCCTGCTCTTTGAGGCGAGCAGCTCTTTGTTCAGAATCCTTATAATGGGAATTACCTCCATCAACAATGATGTCCCCCCTCTCAAGCAGCGGAGCAAGATGGTCAATTGTACTGTCGACTGCAACGCCAGCCGGTACCATCAGCCATACCAAACGGGGAGATTCCAGCATATCGGCAAGCTCTTCCAGAGAACTGGCAGCAACCGCACCGTTTCCTGCAAGGGCTGCAACAGGCTCTTCAGAAAGATCAAAAATCACAAGTTCATGGCCACGTTCAAGAAGATGCTGCACCATATTGAACCCCATTTTTCCAAGCCCTACAACTCCTGTTTTCATAACCCTCTTAATCAGTATTATGAGCTGAAACCGCCAACCGGTCAAGTATCTCAACACGGCTTTTTGACTGGTTCACCATCTTTTGATAGTAATCAATCACAACACCGTTTACTGCGCACCATGACTGTGCCTTTGCAAAAGCAAGCCCTCTGGCTTTCAACTTTTTATATCGGATAGAATCACAAAGCAATTCAAGACATTTTTCATAAAAATCATCGACATTTCCTTCAGATGCAACAAGTCCGGCAACCGACCGTTCAACAATGTCCCGGCAGCCGCCAGCATCCGAAACCACTGCTGGCAAGCCTGACGCAAGCGCTTCAAGTGCGACATTACAAAAAGCCTCAGTTGTTGAAGGAAACAGAAAAATATCTCCACAGGCATAAGCCACAGGCAATTCCACTCCTGTAAGATATCCGGTAAATATAGCTTCCGGCATTCTTCGTCTCATCTCTTTCTCCTCCGGACCAGAACCAATCATCACAAATCTCACCCTGTCAGCATATTCCCCCTGCATAAACCTGTCGTAAACCCTCATGACAACTTCGATATCCTTGTAGATCACAAAACGCCCGGCATACACCACAACAGTCCTGTTCCCGACATTCCACGCTGAGCGCATCTTTTCGGAACGGCGTAACGGATCAAAAAGCTCTTTGTCTATCCCCCGCGACCAGATTGCAATGTTTCTGATATTATAACCAGCCAGCTTCGATCGAACACACTCATTCGGGGCAAGAACAAGATTACAACTGTTATAAAACCAGGTCAGATATTTCCAGGCTGGCTTTACAGCAAACCCGAGACGATAGTAAGCAAGATAAGAAGGGAAATCCGTGTGAAAAGCGGATGCCACTGGAATATTTCTTTTTCTAGCGTACAGAAGAAACTCCCGCCCTATGATATCGGGCGTCGAAATATGCACAATATCAGGCATAAACACTTCGAGTTGCCGACGAGTTTCATTTCTGAAAAAACCGAGTCGGTATTCAGGATAGAGGGGTATCGACACAGAAAGCATTGTGTGGACGACTAACCCGTTGTGATTATCTTTGGTTGAAACATCAGGAGACCATACCGCCACTTCATGCCCGTTTTTCCTGAATGAAGAAACCAGTTGATAGATGGATTTTACCGCACCGTCCTTGTCTTTGACATAAGTCCCCACGTATAAGGCAATCTTCATAAGAATTAAGTTTCCATGCCGACAATCTCATACACACCTTTCCTGGCACGACCAGCAATCATGAAGTTGAAGGTAACATTTCCCATGAAAAATCCATCATATCAGCCTCATTCAACTGACGGCAAGCGAGAGTTTTGCGACTTTTGGATGGACCAGCCTCTTGTAATTCTCATAGGAGAGTATGAGCAATTCGGTATGAACTCCAGCGTTGAAGGCAATTTCATCATCATCTTCAAGCTCTTCAGAGACATAAACATCCATACCATAAAGATTGCCAAAGGGCGGCATGGCTCCTATCTCGCATTCAGGGAACAAATCAGCAAATTCTTTTTCACTGGCAAGCTCAACCTTGCGTGCTGAGGTCAGTTTACGCAAAAGGTCAAAATCAAGCTGACGGGAAGCTGGCAAAACAACCATCGCCATTTTACCGTCAAGAGTAACGACAACGGTTTTGGCAAGTTCTTTTCCTGGAACATGGGCGGCAGCAGCTATCTCCTGAGCCGTGTAGGCCGGAGAATGGCTGACCACAAAATACCTCACGGCATGACTGTCAAGAAACTCCCTTAATTTGCAGATAGGCATAGCAACCTCCCCTGTTAAACGGTTATAATGACAAGACATCAAAAATCCTGATGCGTCACGTTTCAGAAGCCGACCCTCAGGCCGAGCATCACGTTATGCGTGCCGATACTATATTTATGATTGCCAGCCAGTTCTGCGCTGGATGCACTAAAATAGCGATACTGTGCATTCAGTATGGTAAACGGTGCTACACTGATGCCCGCGCCTCCTCCGAACTGCCAGGCAAAAACCGTGTCGTCAACAGTACTGCCAAAACCATTATCTTCGTCAACCTTTGCCATGCCAACTCCAGCAATAACAAAAGGCTTGAGAGGAGAAAAAGGAAGATCCAGATTAATATAACCATTACCCATAACTGTCGTCATCGACTCCGATGCATCACTATTGTGAACCCCGTTTTTCTGGTGCCCCAGTTCGGCTTCAAGACGATATTGACCGCCATCTAATCCTATGGCTCCTACAAGATCACAACCGGTATCATAGGATCTGGCTGTAAGCTCAGAATCACCCAGCGAAGCAAGACCTATAGAGCCACTCACATAAGGTGTTGCGGCATTTGCTGAAGGAGGGGAACAGGCTAATGCCATAAAGCCAAGTACAATTCCCGCAACTGTTATTTTCATTACTGGCTCTCGTTTTTCATCGTTTATTCTAATAATACCTGCGCCAAAGCTCTTGGTGTAAAAGTAACACATTACGGCAAAACGACCAAGCTGCACGAATACCAGTTGACGTAAGCCCATCTTTTCAGTACAGAAAGAGCTGTCCGGTACCCCATCCAAGAACAAGTCGTCTCAGAAAGCTGATCTTCCTGCTGCTGTAGGGCGGGTAACGCAGAGCAGGATCAGGATAGAGTGCTCTTTTCAGCACGCTTTGCTTAAAAGAAAAGGTTTCAAAGCCAGCCTTGCCGTGATAGGCACCAAATCCGCTGCTGCCAATCCCGCCGAAAGGAAGAGTGTAAAGTGCTGCATGAAAAAGCAGATCGTTGATACAAACTCCACCTGAACGGGAGTGTCGCACTACCCGTTCCTGCACATCACTGTCAGAAGAGAAAAGATAGATCGCGAGAGGCTCCTTTACGCTTTGAATAATATCAAGAGCTTCTTCAAGGGCCTTATATGCAATAACCGGCAGCAAAGGGCCGAAAATCTCCGACTGCATGACCTCAGAAGTAGGCGTCACTCCGCGAAGAATCGTCGGTGCGATATAACGTTCTTCAATGTCAGTTTCACCCCCGCTCCAAGGTGCGAAATCGTTAAGCAGCGTTTCAAGCCGTCTGAAATGCTGATCATTAACAATGCGGGGATAATCAGGACTCAACCGGGGATCATCTCCATAGAAATCGGTGATTGCCTCCTGCATAGACCGAAGAAGTTCAGCCTCCCGCGTCTCATGCACAAGGACATAATCCGGCGCAAGACAGGTCTGACCTGCATTCAGAAATTTGGCCCATACGATGCGCCGCGCCGCCACTCGGATATCCGAATTCTGATCGACAATACAGGGGCATTTACCTCCAAGCTCCAGCGTTAACGGCGTCAAATGCCTTGCCGCAGCAGACATGACCTCTCGACCTATGGCATAGCTGCCAGTATAAAAAATATAGTCAAACCGTTCTTCAAGCAGACCCTTGGCCACTTCCACACCACCTTCAATAACACATACCGCGCGACGATCAAGATAGTGCACCAACCCTTCAGCAATAATGGATGAGGTATGGGGAGCATGTTCTGACGGTTTGATAACTGCACAATTTCCGGCGGCAAGAGCACTGATGAGGGGAGCAAGACAAAGATTCAGCGGGTAGTTCCATGCCCCGATTATGAGTACAACTCCATAAGGTGCTGGTGAGTAATAGCCTTTGGCTGGCTGATAGATGAGAGGAACAGAAACCCGCTGGGACTTCGTCCATGATTTGAGATGCTTCAGGGCAAAGCGAATTTCCCCACGAAGATATCCCGTTTCGGTTAAAAAAGTCTCTACCGCTGACTTTCTGAAATCATCATGCACCGCATCTGCAATATCCCTTTCCCGCTCAACAAGAAACGTGTCAAGTGCAAGCAACTGCGATTGACGCCACTTCAATTCCTTGGTTATACCCTGTTGAAACGTTTCTCTCAACACCGCCAACTCGGGCAACACCTGATCTTTTTGCATTAGAGATGCTTCTAAACCATTACCATCAAACTTCTGCAGCCAAAACTTCCGATTGCAATGTAACGAAAAAGGCGTTCAGCCGGATGACTGGTTTTTTGCCAACAGCGCCTGAACAATCGACATTCAGTGCAACACCAAACGTTCCATAAGAATTGCGGCAGAGATGGAGGCATTGAGCGATTCGACCTGCACTTTTTTACCACTACGCGGTATCCGGACAAGCAAGTCAGTCAACGCTTTTACCGGTTCACTGATGCCATTAGCCTCGTTACCGATCACAAGCACCATTTTTTCAGGCCAGCCAGCGAACTCTCTGAAATCCTCTCCGTCAAGCGACGAGCAAACTATCGTATAGCCAATTTTTTGAAGGCGATGAAGTTCATGAGCAAGAGATTCTGCGCCGTAATGGGAGAGCGCAAAGATGCTTCCTGCGCATGATCGTACAACCTTTGCATTATACCGGTCGGCGGTTCCGAGACCGCAGATCATCGCGTCAACACCAAACCAGACTGCCGTTCTGAGAATGGTACCCACATTACCCGGATCCTGAACATCATCAAGGGCAACAATGAGTGATCGTCCCGGCTTATCCTTACCCTCATACCCATTCGGTAGCTGTTGGCGAAAAACGCCAAAAATCCCTTGCGACGTCGAGGTCTGGGCAAGCTGATTGCCCTCTTTTTCGGTGACAGAAAAGACCTTTCCCTTGTATGTTTGGGCTAAGCGGGCAACATCTGCTTCTCCCTCCCTGATCAGCAAGGCAACAAGCATCTCTTCATCAGGCAGGTTCTGACAAAGCTCCCTGACCGTACGAAGCCCTTCGGCAAGAAAAAGCCCTTCCGAATCCCTGAACTTCTTTTGATGGAGTTTCACAAAGTCCCGGAGTCTGGACTTGCTTAACCCGACCAGCTTCATGACTGTGCTCCGACTCTTTTCAGACTTGAAATCACCGATGTCGGATCATGGGAAAAATCAGCAGGCGGAACGCCAGCGCCCTGAGAAAGAGCCGCACTGTCAAGTTCAACAGAGAATCCATCTGCGCTCTTCGAGTCATCCTCTGCACCGGTCATACAACGACGGATGTACTCATCGAAACTCTCTCTCTCCATTGAGTGGCCTTCCAGAACAGACGGCTGTTCCCCGTCAACTCCTTTTGTGTCGCGAATCGAAGGAGTCGATGCTTCAATCATGAATGTGATCTTGCACATCACCTCCTCCCGTGACAGCTCACCCAGAGCAACTTTTTTTACAAGACGACAAAAAGAGGCCTCATCAATCTTTTCCATCATCTGAAGCAACGGCCCAAGGCCCCCATACATCTCCGCATGAATCCTGATTGCCTCTTCAATCGATGCCATAGGTTTACCGGCTGACGGGTTGAGGCTTTTTTGCGCTTCGTTTGTCGGAGGTGCAACAGAATTTTCTTTTGCACCTTTTACAGTCCCCCCTCCAAGAAACTCCTCATCCACACTATACTCCCTGAGCCGATCCCGCATGATATCAGTCCGCTTCTCCCTTGCACGCCTCATCGAAACAGAGTCCATCTCAGGAGGCTGCTGCAGCAGAAGCCGCACGACCACAAGAATTCCCGTCAAGGCGACAGCAATAATGAAACAGAACAGAATCAGATCCAGCTTGAAGCCAAACAGCAGTACCACAAGCAACTCAGTGGCTACAAGTCCGGAGAAAAGAGTGAGGAGGAGTTTCAGGAAAAAACGCTCATTCATAGTACTGTTTTATACACATTGGAGATTGATCAATGCAATGAATTATTTTCGATGCACACAGTAATGAGAGTGTCGAAAACATTTTTCAAAGCAAAAATCCGAAACTCTTGAGAAGTGAGTCAAGACTTGCAAACAACAGTTTGTCGAAAGCTGAATGTTCAGTGCCAGAAAACTTAAAAGCATCTGTCGAACTATTCACCACACTTTTGTTCGGTAATGTAACTCACATTACACCGTAAATCAAATTCACCACAGGATTTCTCTTGCCTCTTGCGTACATTGTCAGCTCAATAAAACCACACCTTCATACAAAAAGAAATCATAGATGCCTTTGACCAATGCGGGATTACCCTCGTCGTTTGAAGCGAGGTCTAACAGTAAACAAACTGTTGAACTCATCTCCCCGGCTGGCGACATGACTTCCTTGGTTACTGCGCTGAAGGCAGGGGCAGACGCAATTTATTTCGGCGCTGAGGGCTACAATATGCGGGCTGGAAGCAGCAATTTTACTCCGACGGACTTCCCCAATGTAATAACTCTTTGTAAAGAGCATGACGCTAAGGCTTATCTGGCGCTGAATACGATTGTCTATGATGGTGAGCTGAAAAAGATGACTCAGACTGTCACTGCGGCCAGGACTGCGGGGATTGATGCGGTGATCTGCTCGGATATGGCAGTCATCGAAGCTTGCCGGAAGATTGATATGCCGTTTCATATATCGACACAGGCGTCGGTCAGCAACTACAGTGCCGTTCAATTTTATGCAGCTCTTGGAGCACGTATGATTGTGCTGGCACGAGAGCTCACGCTTGAGCAGGTGCACCACATCGCCGGAAAAATCAGGAACGATGGTCTTGATGTGCTGATCGAGTGCTTTGTTCATGGCGCGATGTGTGTGGCAGTTTCAGGGCGCTGCTTTATGTCGCAGGAGCTTTTCGGGCGATCGGCAAACCGTGGGCAATGTGTGCAACCCTGCCGCAGGCAGTACCTTATTACTGATCCAGAGGAGAACGAAGAGCTTGAGCTTGGCACTGATTATGTGATGAGTCCGAAAGACCTTTGCGCCATTGAGTTTCTTGATGTTCTTATTGATGCGGGAATCAGCGGATTCAAGATTGAGGGAAGGAGCCGTAGCCCGGAATATGTTCTTACAACAACCACAGCTTACCGCCAGGCACTCGATCTTTGTACCCACCATCGCACTGACCCGGAGTTCAGGAGTACATACAGTGAACTGTCTATGAGGCTCAAGCATGAGCTGGCCAAGGTTTATAACCGTGGATTTTCGGAGGGATTTTATTTTGGAAAACCTCTTGATGCTTGGACAAGAGAGTATGGCTCACTGGCTCAGGAGAAAAAAACCTATATCGGTGAGATAAAAAAATATTATCCAAAGGCGGGAGTGGCAGAGATGGTCATCTACGCCCGTGGCCTCAAGCAGGGCGACAAACTCTCTATTCTTGGGCCAAAAACAGGGGTTGTCACGGTGATTGCAGGTACCTTTTATACGAATGACCTGCCTGAGACCGACGCAGTCAAGGGTGACAGCGTCACCCTGAAATGTGAAAAAGTAAGGAGGGGCGACAAAGTTTATTTACTTGAAAAAAGAAAATAACGAGGCTGTTTCAGCGTATTGGAGAGAGTTGCTCGTTGCTTTGCAAGATGCTTTTGTTTAAGTTTAGACTAATGATCTCCATGTTGTTACAGCGCTTCTCTGCAATGCCTGAATCGGGAACATGAGCAATGATCTACAAAGTCATTTCGAAGAGAGAGTTTAAGGCTTTTATTGATGCACTTGTCCGGAATAACAGCTCCTTCGGACCGCGAAAGGTAGACACTGGAAGCAACGGTGAACCGATCTATCAGTTCATGCCCGTGAAGTCGGTCGATGAAATTAATTTTGATTATACGGTAACACACTCGTCGGCCAAACACTTTTTCCTGCCTTACCGAGACGAGCTTTCCCACTTCAACTTCAGTGATGGAAACTGGGAACAGGAGATACAGTACGAGTCTCCACCCATCATCCTTATCGGGCTCAGACCCTGCGACATCAATGCGGTCAACATTCTTGACGATGTTATGCTCCATGGAGCCTATCCCTCTCCCTACTATCTGGCACGCCGGAAAAACACCTTCATTATCGGCATGGACCATCTGCCTCTGCCTGACTGCTTCTGCCACTCGATGAATCGGCACACCGTCAATCATGGATTCAACCTTTTCTGCTCCGACATCGGCGACAGCTACTATCTTTCGATCAACTCCTCGAAAGCATTCAACTTCCTCAAGGAGTTCAGGATCGAAGAGCCGTCTTATGAGGACAATTGCAGCCTGATCGAGCGGCGCAAGAACATCAAGAACAGCTTTGAAACCAAGATCGAGGTGTCCGGACTGCCCTGTTTCCTCGACATCGAATTTGACTCTCCGATTTGGCAGAAATGGGGCGACAAGTGCCTCAGTTGCGGCTCCTGCGCGATGGTCTGCCCGACCTGCTACTGCTACAGCGTAGAAGAGCGTTTCGATGTTGATCTCAAAGGCTCGACACGGCAGAACCATCTCTACTCATGCAATCTGGTTGATTTCGCGCAGGTCACTGGCGGGCATAACTTCAGACCAAAAAACGGCGACCGCCTCAAGTATCGCTACTACCACCCTTACCGTGGATTTGCGGCCAACGACAACCAGCAGATCTGCGTCGGCTGCAACCGTTGCGGGCGGGCCTGCCTTGCCGACATCAACCCGAAAGACGTCATCAACGACCTCAGACTAGAGCGAGAATCATGCATGATATGCGTTTCACCATCCCCGGACAAGACCTGAACCGCGAACCTTTCGCCGTCAAGATCCCGGACTTCCAGAAAAAGTCTGAGGTCATGATTACCGACAAGGGGTACAAGTGCCGAATTACCAACATCGTGCCCCTCTCCGATCTCGAACGGCTGTTCCAGCTCCGTATCATCGATCCGCTTGAGCGGGAAGTGTTCAACTTCAGACCCGGTCAGTTTCTCATGCTTGAAATACCGGGATACGGTGAATCACCGATATCAATATCAAGTTCTACAAGCAACCACGAGTTTATCGAGCTCTGCATCCGCAAGGCTGGCCACGTAACTTCAGCGCTCTTCGAAGCCCGCCAGGGGGCCTTCGTCTCCGTCAGAGGGCCTTTCGGAACAGCTTTTCCGATGGCGGAAATGCAGGGCCATAACGTTCTCCTGATTGCTGGCGGACTTGGCATAGCCCCAATGCGCGCACCCCTTTTCTGGATCAACGACCACCGCGACAAGTACCGGGACGTCTTCCTTCTGTACGGCGCCAAAGAACCATCACAGATGCTCTTCACTTACCAGTTTGAGGAGTGGAAGAAGGTCAGCCATGTGCAGATGAGCACTATTGTCGAAAAACCCGATGAATCCTGGACTGGCAGGAGCGGCATGATCACCGCCCTGCTCGACGAATTCACCTTTGACCCCAAGGATACCTACGCCATTGTCTGCGGCCCTCCAGTCATGTTCAAGTTCGTCTGCAGTCATCTTGACCGGTTGGGCATTCCGATGAACAGGATGTTTGTGTCGCTGGAGCGCCGCATGCACTGCGGCATGGGCAAGTGCTGTCGCTGCATGGTAGGCTCCACTTTTACCTGTCTGGACGGCCCGGTGTTCGACTACTGGTCAGTCATGAACCTCAAGGAAGCGATTTAGGGAAAACCTCATGAACCATCTTGGTTTTGAAATGGAAAAGGTGAAGATCGGATCGTTCGACTTTACCTGTTGCGAAGGGTGCCAATTGCAGTTGGCCAACAAGGAATCAACCTTGCCTGATTTTCTCGCCCTCCTCGATATCCGCAACTTCAGGGAAATATCCTCGGAGCGGCTCGACGACTACGTCATCGCCCTTGTCGAGGGAAGCATCACGCGCCCTGACGAGATTGAGCGGATAAAGGCCATCCGCGCACAGGCCAAAGTCCTGGTCGCCTTCGGTACTTGCGCCTGTTTCGGCGGAGTCAACAATCTCAAAAACCGCATCCCGCAGGAAGAGGCCATCCGTGAGGTCTATGACGGAAAAGCGGTTGAGACGATGCCCTCCATGAAAATCAGCGACATCGTCCAGGTTGATTACTCGATTCCCGGTTGTCCGGTTTCCAAAGATGAGGTCGAGCGAATTATGGTCGGTATTGTCACCCGTTCGCAGGTCAGCTTGCCGACATACCCAGTCTGCGTTGACTGTAAGCAACAGTTGAACACCTGCCTCTTCGACCTTGGCGAAATATGCCTCGGGCCGATTACCCGCGCCGGGTGCAATGCCGTATGCACAACAGGAAAAACCGCCTGCCTCGGATGCCGTGGCCCGGCAGAGGAGCTCAATATGCCAGCTTTTCTTGAACTGATAAAAAAGAAGGGGCTAAGCCTCGACGACCTCCACGAAAAGCTGACCTTTTATAACGCCTTTGAACCACTCGCTACTGATGAAACGTGACTACTCACTTGATATCCATCACCTGACCAGAGTGGAAGGGCACGCCAACATCCAGATCACGGTCAGGGATGGTAAGCTTGTTGATGCCCGTTGGGCTATTGTGGAGACTCCTCGCTTTTTTGAGGTGATGCTCAAGGGGATGAGCGCCGAGCGAGTTCCTTTTCTGACCTCAAGAATCTGCGGTATCTGTTCAATCAGCCATTCGCTTGCAAGCATCAGGGCGGTTGAACGAGCCATGGACATTGTGCCTCCGGTTGTAGCAGAGAAAACGAGGCTGCTGGCAATGCACGGCGAAACCCTCCAGAGCCATGCACTGCATCTCTTTTTTCTCATCGCCCCTGATTTTGCAGGCACATCCAGCGTTCTGCCTCTGATTCAGTCTCACCCCGATCTGGTCAGGGCTGGGCTTCAGCTCAAAGAACTCGGCAACGAAATCAGCACGGTAACAACCGGACGCTGCACCCACCCCGTCAGCCTCGTGGTCGGTGGGCTCAGCAAGGCACCTGACAAGGAGAGGCTCTTACACCTTCGCGCGATGATTCAGGAAAGAAAGCCGGCACTTGAGACAACTTGCTCTTTTTTCCATACGCTCACCATTCCTGCTTTCAGCCGGGAAACCGAATTTATCTCACTCTCCAACGGATCAACCTATCCCGCAATCGGCGGACGTCTTGTTTCATCGGATGGAGTTAACCGGGAGGAGAATGACTATCTCCTGATGACCAACGAGTACACTCAGGAGTTCTCCACCTCAAAATTTACCCGACTCAGCAGGGAATCTTCTGCCGCAGGGGCTCTGGCTCGCTTCAACAATAACTACCATCTCCTGCACCCGAAAGCAAGGGAGTGCGCCGAAAGCTTCGGGCTTCAGCCGGTGTGTCACAACCCCTTCATGAACAACATCGCTCAGCTTGTCGAGTGTGTTCATATTCTTGAGGATGCAGAGGAGCTTATTAACTCTCTGCTTGAGAGTGATCTTGCTGAGATAAAAACCCCTTACACACCAAAATCAGGCAAAGCCACCGGAGCTGTTGAAGCGCCGCGCGGGGTTCTCTATCACCATATCGAAATTGATGATAAGGGAAAAGTGACAAAAGCGGACTGCATCATTCCAACGACGCAGAATAATGGAAACATCCATAATGATCTGCGTGCACTCGTTGAACAGTCGCGCAGGGAGGGAAAAAATGACGGGGAGATTACAAAACTTTGTGAGATGGTGGTGCGCTCTTACGACCCCTGTATTTCATGCTCGGTGCATTGAGATTTTTTACGAAAAATAAAATGCAGGGAAGCTGCCGTGTTTCCCTGCATCTGAAATCACAGAATCTCCACAAGCTCAATCTCAAAGGTAAGCTGCTGGCCAGCCAGAGGATGGTTGGCATCAAGCGTCACTGATGTGTCGCTCAGGTCAACAATCATCACAACCGCCTGTTCGCCATCAGCAAGTCCGACCTGTAACTGTTGACCGATTTCAAGCTCCATATCAGCCGGAAACCTCTCTCGGTCAACGTCCGTTACCAACTCTGTACTGTGCTCTCCATAAGCCTCTTCGGCAGGGATCACGGTAACCCGCATGTCACCCGGTACCATATCAATTACTGCAAGGTCAAATCCGGGGATAACTTGACCACCCCCAATCGTAAACTTTAACGGCTCACGCTCTGCCGAAGTGTCGAACATCGTGCCGTCCTCAAGGGTTCCGGTATAATGAACTTTTACGGTATCCCCTTTTTTCGCCTGCGCCATACAACTCCTCCTTTTTATTCTTATCAAAACAAGTCAGCTTTTTAATGTAAATCCTTATGAATAGCTGGCACTCCACCCTGATCCGTTTGAGCCATAACTTTCGGCAATCCTCCCGGATAATTAAGCCTCAGAAACGTAATCAACTGTTCACGAACAAAACAACGCAATTCCCAGACATCCGAAGAGTTCGCGGCACTAAGAAGTGCCCTTATCTCGACCGACTTCTCAGTAGTATTGGTCACCTGTATTTTTGCCACCCTCTTATCCCATAAAGGCGTTAAAGAGACAATCCTCTCCAGCTCAACACGAAGCGTTTCGGGTGGAATGGAATAATCTGTATGGAGATAAACCGTACCAAGAAGCTCTGACGACGTTCTTGTCCAGTTCTGAAACGGACGATCAATAAACCAGGTAATAGGTACAATCAGACGACGCTGATCCCAGAGTTGCACAACGACGTAAGTGAGGCTGATCTCTTCAATCATGCCTCTTTCATTTTCAACAACAACCACATCGCCTATACTGATCGGCTGTGTTATGGCAATCTGGATACCGGCTATCAGTGTTGTAAGACTTTTCTGGGCAGCAAAGCCAAGCATCACACCAGCAATTCCCGCAGAGGCAAGAATGCTCAGCCCAATCTGTCGGACGGTATCAAAGGTCATCAACACGCCGGAAATAGCGAGAAGCACACAAAGCACAGTCAGAATCTTGCGAGCCAAATTAACAGGTGTGGCAATTTTTTTTGCCACTTCGTTTTCACCGACTTTCGCTGCATAGTGCTGCAGAATAAACTGCTCCAGCACCATGAGTAACCGCATGATGAACCATGACAACCCGATAATGGCAATAATAAGGAGTGTATGATGAAGCAAATCCTTTATATCCGCAGCGATCGGAACATAACGAACAAGAATGGCCAGACCAACGAGAGAGACGAGCAATCTGAATGGCAAAACCATAAGCTCCAGAGGAAGAGTGATATCCCTGACTGATAAGCGAACGACTGCTATAACCTTACTGAAAAGGGAATTTGCTCCCACATAAAAAAGCAGGGCAATCACAACAATTAGCGCCAGCATCTGGTAAACACTCTGCGGCGAATTCCATAAACTTGTCGTATCCATAACCTTTAACCATAAGCTGAAGTCAAGGCCTTCAGAGCCTTGACTTTTTGAGAGCCTACCCTTCTTTCAGCCTTGCAATTTCACTCTTCGAGCGACTTACACAGTCCTCAATGGCCATTCCACCAAAATAGTTTCCGGTCAGTAAAAGGTTCTTTTTTCCCTTCAGCAGCATATCGGTTTTTTCCAGCCACTTATGATGCCCCATCCCCAGAGTAGGAACCGTATTGATCTTTGAAATGGTGTGTTCTATCTTGGAAAAGCTGATCCCAAGCACCTCGGTTATCCGGCTTCTTTTGGTCTTGTCATCAAGACCAGGCTTGAAGTGGAACGTAAAACCGCGATAATTGTCATCGGGAACCGTATCGCGGGAGACTATGGAGAAAAACACGTCGTTGGGCGAAATTATGGCAGCGACCGGCTTGATTGTAACCGTATCCTTGCGAACAATAACCCCGACAGAATCGACCTCAGCCGCCTTAAGCTGACCAAGGTGGTTGGCTATATCGGGATTGATATCCCACAGAAGCTTTGAAGCGATGGAAGATGGTGTTGCTATAACAAGGGTTTTAGCCGAATACTCTCCTCCATTGGCGCTCCTGATCACATACAAACCGTTCTCATACTTCACAGAGTTCACGTCCTGGCTGGTGAAGACGTTCAGGCCGCTTTTTGCAGCTATCACCCGAGCAACACTCTGCATACCGCCTTTAAAGGTGTAGTTCTTCAGCATATCCTTTCTTTTTTCCCTGCTTTTGAACATCATGTCAGCAGGAAAATCATCGGTTTTCTGTGAAGGCACTGCATTGAAAAAGTGACTGATCACCTCATTGTAGTTCTTCTCTCCCACAATTTTTGAGTAATATGACTTTACGCTCAGACCATCTTTCTTCAGTTTGAAGAAATTAGGTGCTGAAACAAGCAGTTCCAGAATATTGAGCCGTGAGACGATAGACTTGATTTTGTCATTCACAAGCAGGGTGAACGGAACCTTTTCGCGAGGAATGATTGATTCTGTTATGCCGCACGCATCAACAATATCGAGTAGATTCTGATAGGAGCTGTAACAGGTGTGAGCTCCAAGTTCCAGCCAAAATTTTTTCCCATTTCCGTTGTAGATGGGAGAGGCAAAAGAGCCCCCGAGAGTATCATTCTTTTCAAGCAGGGTGGTTTTAAAACCTGCATCGACACTATAAAAGGCAAGGCTCAAGCCGCTTATACCACCGCCGACAACTACAACATCGTTTTGCATCATAAGAGACAAAGAGTTACATAATAACTGTTAAAAAAAACAGGACTAACTTCCGGGCGCAATTTAGTGAAATCAAGGAAGAAGACCGCTTGTAATTATAGCTGTTTTTCCTCTTCCCGATAGTTTTGCGAGTAGCGCACATAGTTTTCAGGCGACTCCTCTATATTTTGACGCTCTGCATCAGTTATCGGACGCATAACTTTTGCAGGAACACCTGCAACCAGCATACCGGAAGGCACGGTAAATCCCTGCCTGACCAGTGAACCGGCAGCAACAATCGACCAGGGTTCAATAACACAGTCATCAAGCAAAACCGCACCCATCCCGATCAGCACATAATCTTTCACTGTACAGGCATGCAGCACGGCGCCATGACCGATCGTCACACAGTTCCCTATATTCAGCGGGCCTGTATCATGCGTGACATGCAGTGTCACATTATCCTGCACACTGGTTTTTTCACCGATGCGAATCGGACAAACATCACCCCTGACAACCGCATTGAACCAGACGCTCGAATTGGCGCCGATATGCACGTCACCAATCACGTAGGCGCCATCCGTCATAAAAACCGTCTCATGGATTTTCGGCCACACACCCTTGTAAGACATTACTTTCCCCATAAGCCTATAACTTAAAAAGTTAATAAATCCTGTTCCGTACACCACAGTGTTAAAAAATTATCTCATCTATCTGAACATAAAATATTTTTTATTGATGAAGAGATTTATTAAGTTTCTTTATAAAAGAATTAAACCTCTAAATCAGGAACAATGGCAAATATATCAGGGGCTTTTACAAACGCTGCTGCCGCCTATGGAAAATTTCTTGAAGTTTTCATAGATGGTCATTGGTGGGTTGTTGGTGACGCTCTCGAAAACGTCGGAAAAACCACCAAAAGGCTTGGAGCCAATGCCTATCCTCATCTCTACGGTGGAGCCTCATCAGGGCTTCGAGGGAGTTCTCCTGACAAGTCGGGTTTTGCAAAACCTACCAAGGAAGTTGGACAGCGATTCAGGGATTGACCTTAACCGGTTTCAAGCAGAGTTTAAAAAACGAGGTGTTCAGCCTCGTTTTTTATTGCCCAACCCACCCCTTGAATTAACTTCATCAGCATGAAAGCAACATTGAGCTGCAGCAAGTTAAAGAAGATCTATAACAAGCGAGAAGTTGTCAAAAACTCATCCATCGAAGTCAGGCAAGGTGAAATTGTAGGACTTCTCGGGCCGAACGGTGCAGGCAAAACAACTACATTCTACATGATTGTCGGGCTGGTACGACCAGACGGAGGCGATGTGTTTCTTGATACAACTAATATTACCCGTTTGCCCATGTACAAGCGGGCGCGCCTCGGCGTCGGCTATCTCCCCCAGGAAGCTTCTGTATTCCGAAACCTGACCGTCGAAGAAAACATTCTTGGTGTTCTTGAATTCACCACGCTGTCAAAAACGGAAAGAAAGGAAAGAACCGAGATGATGCTCGAAGAGCTGAATATCGCCCCTATCCGAAAAAGCATGGGCTATGCACTTTCAGGCGGTGAACGCCGCCGCACAGAAATAGCGAGAGCCCTGGCGCTTAACCCGAAATTTATCCTGCTTGACGAGCCCTTTGCCGGGGTTGATCCTATTGCCGTCGAAGATATCCAGCAGATCGTCAACGGACTTGCTAAACGCAACATCGGTGTGCTTATCACCGACCATAACGTCCATGAAACTCTCTCCATTACCAGTCACGCCTACCTGCTTTTCGACGGAAGCATTTTCATGCAGGGCACCTCTGAAGAGATAGCTGCCAATCCTGAAGTCAGAAAGATGTACCTCGGCGAAAAATTCACCCTCGAAAGGTATTAACCACACCCTTAAATTGCATATTATGAAACTTTGAAGCAGATATTCAGTGTTTCATTTATATCAAGCTCATGTGAGAGCTATTATTATTTTTTGTTGAAATTTTATGCCGACTGAAAGGCCGGAGGCAATGCAAGAATGAATATTCTTCTGATATACCCCGAATTTCCTGACACCTTCTGGAGTTTCAAGCACGCTCTGAAGTTTGTGAACAAAAAGGCTTCCCTTCCGCCGCTGGGTCTTTTAACAATAGCATCGATGCTTCCGGAAAGTTGGGATCGGAGACTCGTAGATCTCAATGTCTCACCTCTTACCACCAAAGACATTGCATGGGCTGACATGGCATTCATAAGTGCGATGGCCGTACAGCAGGAGTCCGCACGAAAGGTAATATCCCTGTGCAACAAGGCTGGACTGAAAATAACTGCTGGCGGGCCTCTCTTCACTTCGGAGCACGAAGGGTTCCCTTTGGTTGATCATTTTGTACTGAACGAAGCCGAACTTACCCTTCAGCCTTTTCTCGATGACCTGAGTAACGGAACACCGAAAAGAGTCTACTCATCAGAACTCTTTGCTGATATTACCCGTACACCTGTCCCGCAGTGGAATCTGCTCGACATAAAAAAGTATGCCTCAATGGCCCTGCAGTTTTCAAGAGGCTGCCCCTACCAATGCGATTTCTGCAACGTCACGGCGCTTTTAGGCCATAAAATCCGCACAAAAAACAGCACCCAGATTATTGCTGAACTTGATGGAATACATCGGATGGGATGGCAGGACAACATCTTTTTTGTCGATGACAACTTCATTGCCCACAAGAGTTATCTGAAAAAAGAGCTGCTTCCCCGATTGATCGAATGGCAGAAAAAGAACAAAACCGCCAGCAGGTTTTATACCGAATGCTCCATCAATCTTGCCGATGATCCTGAGCTTATGGAGCTTATGTTCGAGGCAGGATTCTATCAGGTATTTATCGGTATTGAAACACCTGAAAACACAGCACTTGAAGCCTGCGGAAAACAGCACAATACCTCAAGGGATATGCTCAGCAACATCAAAAGAATCCAGCAGGCTGGCATGGAGGTACAGGGCGGCTTTATCGTTGGTTTTGACAGCGACACACCTTCAATTTTTCAGAAGCAGATCGAATTCATCCAGAAAAGCGGCATTGTCACCGCAATGGTCGGCATTCTTCAAGCGCTTCCAGGCACAAAGCTCTATGACAGGATGCAAAAAGAGGGTCGCCTGCTGCATAACTCAAGCGGTGATAATGCCGACAGCAATACGAACATTGTGCCGAAAATGGATATAGAGGTACTGCGCAGAGGATATACAGACATGATGACTCAGCTCTATGCGCCAAAACAGTATTACAAAAGAATCAAGACGCTCCTGCAAGAATATCGGACACCGCAGTTAAAAGGAAAATTTCGCCTCAGTTACCTTCTTGCCTTTGCACGTTCAACGGTGTTGCTTGGCGTGGTTGGAAAGGAACGGTTCCAGTACTGGAAAATGCTGATATGGACTTTTTTTAACCACCAGCATGCCCTGCCTCATGCCATAACACTGGCTATCTATGGGCACCACTTCCGCAAGGTCTGCAAGCTGCACCTCAAGGAAGCGCATCGAACTTCAGGATAGCTTCTGTCATTCAAACAGACCGGATATTGCCGACAACCAATTTACTGATTACATCATGCTTCAATTGAAAAAAGCTGGAAGTCAGGCTCTTGAAAACCTCCGCTCAGAGGGGAGCTTTCCTCCGGCCTGGCAAAGCATGGAGGAGCTTGAAACCAAAACCAACGACATTGTGTCGCGTTTTCTTGATGAACGATTCAAGGTATCGAAGAAGCTTGGGGGCAGCTCTCTTCTAACAGAATTACTCGACAGGGTGCTGCGCACTTCAGACACAGAATGTATGGACGACACTAAATTGCCCGAAACCGAAAAGCTGGAATTGGTAAAGGCGCTTGACCGACAAAACCATCAGATGCAGCTCTACCCCCGATATGTTGCCCTTCTTCTCTCTCTTCTCGAAAAAGTAACAACACATGAACAACGAAAGCTACGGATTCTTGAACTGGCAAGCGGCTCAGGTGGGTTAGCGCTGGCGCTGGCTGAAGAGGCGCAACGAAAACAACTCCCTATCTCTGTTACTGGCTCAGATATTGTACCAAAATTTATCGAGGAGGGCAACCGTCAGGCCGAAGAGAAAAAACTTCCGCTTAACTTTCAACTGCTCAATGCCTTCAAGCTGCCAGAGTTCCATGAAGGCTCCTTTGACCTCATGGTCATCTCCCAGAGTCTTCACCATTTCACCCCAGGTCAACTCGCCATCATGATTGCCCAGTCAGCACAACAGACCAAAACAGCGTTCGTCGGTATAGATGGGTACCGCAGCATTCTGCTTGCCGGGGGCGTCCCACTCATGGCAAGCTTGCAGGGGATCCTCTCATTTGCCCTTGATGGCCTCACCTCCGCCCGAAAATTTTACAGCGAACTGGAGCTTGATCTTATTGCGGAGATTGCTACCGGTAAAAGAGATCATACCGTCACCTGCGACTGGCCCTTGAGTATTTTGACCGTTCGGTTTGATGGGAGATGCCCAGCCTGAGCAAAATACTTCCACAGCACTCTCTACAATTTGTCGCCCGCCCTTTCTTGCGTATCTTGGCAAAGATATCATATAAATCCATCCAACCGAGAGGCTCCACAGTCCCCAACCACCCAAAGCATCTGAACAACATCCCATAACCATTCAGGAGTACATCAACACCATCAACAGGCGATACAAGGCTGGAAATGCAACCGAACACAGCTACCGTGGAAACCTGCAAAATCTGTTGAAGTTACTGGCACCAAAGGTCGAGGTTACCAACGAACCGCAAAGAATTGATTGCGGCGCTCCTGACTACATCCTGACCTGCAAGGGAATTCCTGTCGGCTACATCGAGGCAAAGAACATCGGCAAGTCGCTCGACAGCAAGCTCTATAACGAGCAGTTTACCTGTTACAAAAGCTCTTTGCCAAATTTGATCATTACCGATTACCTCGAATTCCGGCTCTATCTGGAGGGACTTTTGTCAACCTCCATTGTTCTTGCCGAGATAGAGAACGGTAAAATTGTTGCCCGCCCCGAGAACTTCAAGGCATTCACTGAACTGATTCAGGAATTCAGCCGATACAAAGGTCAGACTATTATATACCCGATCTCCAGCTCCTCACAGACATCG
The DNA here is from genome assembly GCA_903929845.1 of uncultured Chlorobiaceae bacterium. GTDB lineage: Bacteria > Bacteroidota > Chlorobiia > Chlorobiales > Chlorobiaceae > Chlorobium. The sequence goes on from CAIYWF010000202.1 coordinate 26,748, forward strand.
AACAGATCGTTATCATAAAACCCGGCGTCCATGCGCACAATGATGGGGACATCTTCCCGGTATGCTGACCTGATTTTCTTGACCATATGTCTCAGCATCTTATCGACCGTATCGCCATGATTGGAATGCTTCTTGCCGCCACGGAACACTGCGTCTACCACATAACGACCCCAATTCAATTGCAGGGGCTGAAACCCTTTTACCTTTTTGTATGTAGGTTCAACACCGTGACGTTTTTCGGCATCATCGTTGTCGAAGACCGTCGTATCGAGGCCAAGCACAATAACCGGAGGCTTGGTCAGTTTCAGCC